>JALNZD010000014.1 GCA_023229505.1 Bacteroidales bacterium
CGCTTCAATGGCTACCCGGGCCTTAAAGGCCGACGTAAATTTTCTTCTTTTTGCTTTCATAATACCACTGTTAAAATTAGACTTTTTTCAACTTAACCAGTGGTCTGAATTTTGGGGAGTATTATATGAGTGTATTGACTTCTATTGGAGGAGATCTACTTATACAGTCCAATGATAACTTAGCAAGTCTGATTGGATTAGAAAATATTACCACAGTTGGTGGTAACCTTACGATTAATTACAATGATGTGCTGCCTGTTTTGACTGGATTGGAAGGCTTAACCTCGGTGCTGGGCGATCTGATAATTTCCGGATATAATATTACAAGTCTTACCGGACTTGAAAGCATGACTGCTGTCGGTGGAAATCTTAAAATTTTAGGCAACACATTACTGATTAGTATGGCAGGATTGGATAATTTGACTTTCATTGGGGGAAACTTTATTATTGACCACAACCCTGCTTTGACAAGCATTTTAGAATTGAATAATGTTTCTTACGTTGGGGGTGGTCTTTATTTTCAGAATAATGATTTATTAACAAGTCTGGCGGGATTAGAGGGCTTGAATTCGGTTGGAGACCTATCTTTGGTCTACCTCCCTCTTACAGATCTGACCGGGTTGGAGAATCTGACTTCAGTTAGGTGGAGATTGTTAATTTATTTATGCAATGCTCTTGAGAGTCTAAATGGATTAAATAACCTGGACTCTATAGGGGTAGAATTGCAATTAGGGGGTAACAGTTCACTGACAAGTCTTGCTGCGCTGAATAATTTGACTTATATCGGAGATCTTATTCATATTAGTGGTACTGCCCTGACCAATCTGACGGGATTGAATAGAGTGACTTACATCGGGGGATCGCTTAACATTGGTTCTAATCCTGAAATGACAAGTTTAACCGGATTAGATTCATTGAATTCAGTTGGCAGTATGCGCATTTCGCAAAATAGTGCTTTATTGAGTTTAGAGGGCCTGGAAAGTGTGACTTCTGTCGTGGAAGATGTCACTATTTTTTACAACGACTCCCTGCTCGACCTGACGGGATTAGAAGGCCTTACTTCAGTCGGGGGTAGATTGATAATAAATACCAATAATGCTTTGAGCAGTTTAACGGGCTTAGATGCATTGACAACCATCGAAGGAAATATTAAGATAAATGATAGTCCTGCCCTGATAAGCATGGCAGGGCTTGAAAGCCTGAATTCCATAGGAGACAGCCTTTTCTTGAAAAACAATACTGCCCTTACCAGTTTGGCTGGTCTGGATAATTTGACCTCCATCGGTGGTGGACTTTGCCTGGAAGCCAATAACAACCTAAATACCCTTTCCGCATTAGGGAATTTGACTTTTATAGGCGGAGATCTTAAGATTAATTCCACTTATGCTTTAACAAACCTTAGCGGCCTGAATAATGTCAATTATATCGGTGGCAATATTGATCTTGAATTAAATAATGCACTGGTTAGCCTGGCCGGGCTGGATGATGTCGATTCCATCGGAGGACTATACATCGGTTCTCATATTAACCTTATAAGCCTCGCTGGTCTGAATAATTTAATTGACATCAATGGTAATGTTGAAATACATGATAATCCTTTATTGCCAGCCTTCACCACTTTGAATTCATTGAATTCTATAGGCGGAGACCTCAAGATTTATAATAATCCAATGATAACCAGTCTTGCAGGTCTAGATAATATTGATGCAGGTTCAATCAGTAATTTATCCATCCATGATAACATTAACCTGGCCACCTGTGCTGTTCAAAGTGTGTGTTTTTACCTGGCAGCTCCCAATGGCACCGTCGAGATCTACAGTAATGCAGCGGGTTGTAACAGCGAGGAAGAAGTAGAATCAATCTGTGGAGAGGCATATCCTTTGAATTTGTCGGTTTATGCGCAAGAAGATACAGTATGCATAAATGATTCAGTACTTCTTTCTTCCACTGTTATCGGAAATATTGGTGAGTGCAGCTTCTTATGGACATCCCAGCCTGCCGGATTTTATTCGACACTTCAAAATCCGAATGCTTTTCCTGATCAACCAACCTTATACAGATTGTCGGTTACTGCCGGTTATCAAACGGCTGAAGATTCTGTATGGATTTACACTTTTCCATTGAGTTTATCGGTTTATTCACTTGAGGATAGTGTTTGTGCTTATGATGCAGTAAATCTTTATTCTACAGTTTCCTGTGATAGTGTAGATTACAATTTTTCCTGGACATCCCAGCCTCCTGGATTTTATTCGAACCTGCAAAACCCTGTTGCATTTCCTGAACAATCAACATTATATATATTATCGGTTAGTGCCACTTATCAAACGGCTGAAGATTCTGTTTGGATTTATATCTATCCTTATCCAACACAGTTTTCGCTTTTAAACGGTGGATTTATTTGTGATGGAAGCTCAGGATTAGAACTGGGTCTTGATGGTTCAGAACTAAATAATGATTATGAATTGCTCAGAAATTCAAACATTACAGGAATTACTGTTCCGGGAACAGGTTTTCCGATCAGTTTCGGATTTCAAAATATTGAGGGGAATTATGCGGTAGGTGCAACAAATGGGGTGACTGGATGTCAAGGACAAATGGCAAACACTGCCGATATATATTATTTCAATTATAATTCAACGGATCAGATTTGCTTGGTCAATGTAGATTCTTCAACCATGAAGAACATGATTATGTGGGATAAAACACCAGATGATGCGATTGCCTCATATAATATTTATCGGGAATCAACCTCTGGTGGAAGTTTTGAAATGATGGGTAATGTTTCTCACACTATAATGAGCGTCTATTTAGACAACACTTCTAGCCCGCTCCAGAGATCGTTCACCTATGGAATAACTACTTTGGATACTTGCAATAATGAATCATCAATGAGTGCGGTTCACACGACTATGCACTTAAATATCAACACAGGCATTAATTCGTACAATTTAATCTGGACTCCGTATCATGGATTTGATTATCAGACCTATTACATTTATAGAAGACAAGCGCCTGAAGGGTTTCAGATTATTGATTCTGTCCCAAACAGCATCACTTCTTATACCGATTTGAATCCCCCGGCCGGAATCCTTGACTTTGTCATCGAGATCAGAAATGAAAACGGTTGCAATCCACAGAAAGATAATAAATCATACATATCAGTATTTTCCAATATTATCAGCACCAATGTCGGGATAGAAGATCTGGAGAAATGGTCTGGTATCATATCGGTATTTCCCAATCCAACCCGTGAAGTTTTAAACATAGAAATCGGCGGGATTTCCGGAGAGTTTGAAGCTGATATCTACATCCACGATATAAATGGACAAAAATTAATCTCTAAATATATCACCACAGCAAAGACGAGCATTGAAATTAAAGACCTCAGACCAGGTGTTTATATTTTACAAATTAAGCAAGGGAACACAGTGATCACCCGCCGTATGGTTGTGATTTAATTTTATCCATATAACCAAAAACCAAGCCTTATGAAAAAGTTATTTTACCTTTTTTATCTTTTGATAGCTTTAACGAGTTATAAAATCAATGCCCAAATCATCAACATCCCCGATGATTTCCCAACAATTCAGCAGGGAATTGATGCTTCACAGGTTGGGGATACGGTATTGGTGCAGCCGGGAACATATGTTGAACAAGTTATTTACAATGGAAAAAATATTACCGTTGGCTCTCTCTATCTATTGACAGGGAATGAGGATTACATTGAACAAACAATAATAGATGGAGGGGCTTATGGGTTGCCTTGTGTTAGGATTATTAATGCAGAAACGGATGCGAAGCTAATAGGTTTGACACTACAAAATGGTTTTGTCGGTTCAGAAACATATGGTGGTGCAATGTATATTACAGGTTCTAGTCCATATCTTGATCATCTTATAATTAAAGATAATAACTCTCAAAGTGGAAAAGGAGGAGGAATTAGTTGCATTTATAGTATCGGTACTGTTACTATTAAAAATTCAAAGTTTTTCAATAATATTTGTAGTAGTGAAGGCGGAGCAATTTTTTTATTTGGTGGCGATGCTGATATTATCAATTGTGAATTTTATAATAATACTTGCAATAATGGTGAGCGGCGAGGTGGTGCAATTCATATAAACAACATTAATAATAGACAAACAGAAATAATCAATTGTGCATTTTATAATAATAGTGCAAACAATGGTGCCGCAATCTATTTTGCTGAAAGTGGCTGCTTAACATTGATTAACTCAATCATATATAATAATACCGGTGAGACAGCTTTATTTATACTAGGAGGCTCAACAGATTGTGTCAACTTTGTTAATACTATAATATCCAACAACAGTACACCAATCGGGATTTTAAAGCCAGGGACAATTGCTCCAAGAATGATTAACTCAATTGTTTCAGGGCATTCGGAATTTAATATTAAAATAACTGGCGGCGGCCCTATTTATATAGACTATAGTATAATTCAGGGAGGAACTTCAACAATCAGTGTCGTATATCCAGAGCAACTTCAATACTGGGAAAATAATTATGATGGAAATCCATTATTCGTCGACCCAATCAACGGGGATTACAGGCTCTCTGATTGCAGCTCAGGAATCGGAGCAGGAATAGATTCACTTGTAATGGCTGAACAATTAGTCACAGCACCAGATTATGATTTCTTAAATTCAACAAGACCTCAACCTCTGGGTTCATTTCCTGATATCGGGGCATATGAAAATTTACTTGGTATTCCCCTCACACCACCAACAATCACCTTACAACCCATCGGAACTTCAAAGTGTGAAGGTGAATCATATACAATGATAGTGGATGCCATAGGATCACCAGAAATTTTATTTCAATGGCAAAAAAATGGTAATGATATATCTGGAGAAAATAACAATGTATTGATATTAAATAATTTGACTCCTCCTGACGAGGCTAATTATCGATGCCTTGTGACCAATTCCTGCGAGACCAAGTATAGTAACCAGGCGTTTGTTGAAGTAAAAGAATACCCGGATGTGACTTCACAACCCCAGAGCGAAATATTGTATTTCGGGAATGTTGCACAATTTATAGTCGGGGCAACTGGTGATGATCCCCTTTTGTACCAATGGTATGGCCCTTCGGGATTATTGGAAGATGATACTTTGTCCCAGCTAACAATCACAATAGTTTCCGCAGCTGATGTCGGAAATTATTATTGTACCATCACTAATGTCTGCGGCTCTACCACAAGTAATTCCGCAACACTGACTGCCTATGACCAACTCATTATTAGTGCTGGTACAGATGAATCTATAATGTTAGGAGATAGCACGATTTTAAACGGAAGTTACACGGGTGGATCACCTTCGCTTGCAATTCATTGGACTCCCGATACATTATTGTACGACCCAAATATCTTGAATCCTCAAACTGTGGCACTATTCAGCAGCCAGGCCTTTACTCTTACTATTAACGATGTATTGGTGGGCTATCAAACCAGTGATGAGGTTTCTGTAACTGTTATTGAAGATGACACCTTAGAATACTTTAGTGGCGAAAATGACACCTTGTATCAATATCTGACAAGGGGAAATTGTGGATATATCTCCGGCAACAATTGTGACCTGGATAAAATCAAGGCTAACTATTTCACGGATGAATTGATTTCATATGATGTTGAGAAAGTACTATTGCGGTTTGGAAAAGCTGTTAAAACGAGTGCTGGCGAAGTTCCGGTTAAGATAGGAATATGGGCCAAATCCGGCGATAATGATAAGCCGGGGGATCTTATTAATAATATAACCGTGCCCTTGTCCCAGATTGTTCAGGATTATACAGCCGGAATCATGACAACCGTAACTTTCCCAACACCAGTTGCTGCTCCCAAAGACTTTTTTGTTGGCGTATTTCTTCCACTAAGTACTGGTGATACGGTGGCTTTGATGACAAATATTGATGGAAACTCTGAAGCCGGGATAGCGTGGACACTTAATGCCGCTAACGAATGGATTTCTTATTCATCAGATCCGAGGTTTTTCTTACGAGTTTCCAATGCCATTTTCCCCGTTGTCAGGCAAAATAATGTGGGGATAAATGAATTCATTGGAACGTCCGATAAATTAATAATTTTCCCCAACCCCGCCAACGACATCCTATACATCATGCTTAATGAGAGTATGCAAATTATTAAGGCAGAGATGATTATTTATGATTTACAAGGAAAGGCTCATATCTCACAGCAGATTGAGAATGATAAGAGCAGTATTTGCATCAGTAACCTCAGACCTGGAGTTTACATCATTAAGGTTAAATATGATCAAACTTTAATGACCAGGAAGCTCATCGTGTATTAGTGAGTTTTTAAGGGTGCCCCTTGAATGCGTCACCCCCCATCCGTCATCTGAAAAAGATAAACCCTTGCAAGAGTACTTCCTGCAAGGGTTTTCAATTTTCATTTGTGCCCAGAGCGGGTCATGTTGGGAAAGAATCAGGGATAGCACTCAGGGTGATATTTTTCGAGCGTAATTTAAGGAGGTGTCCGATACCCTCTATTGTCCTCCACATACCAAGCAGGAAATGGAAGATTGGAAATCACAAATTGTGATATCCAATACTTTCGATTGATCCATGGTCATTCTTCGCCAGCAAAAGTGAGTTGGCAGGCATATAAATATAAACCTGAACAGAAAAATGCCTTATCTTAGCATAAAACTTTAAATAATATGCTGACCAAGAAAAAATTAAAAGAGACCATCGACAAATTCCCGGAAAGATTTACTGTTGACGAACTCATTGATAAGATTATTTTAATAGATAAAATTGATAGGGGTAACCTTCAGTCCGAAAAAGGGGAGATCATTTCCGAGGAAGAATTGGAAAAAGAAATTGAGAGATGGTTCAAATAAACTGGACAAAGCTGGCGGTTGAGGATTTGAAAAGCATATCAGATTATATTTCAGGAGATTCCATAAGATATGCAAGAATTCAAGTCCTTAGACTGAAATTAAGGACAGAAATATTAAAATCCAATCCCCTTTCAGGTAAGCCTGTGCCGGAATTTGAAAACGAACAGTTCAGAGAGCTGATTGAAGGGAATTATCGTATCATATATAAGATTGTCAACAAAAACAGAGTTGACATTTTAACTATTCATCATTCATCAAGAGACTTGACACGAAGGCGAATCCGATAAAAGAAAAATCCAATTCTACCTCACCTTAATATCATAAGGAAGCCTGGCCTGGATGCCCTGATAGTCCTTTATTTGCTTCAGATACTGGTAATAAGGATAATATTCACCAAGTTCTTTTTCCATCCTTCCTGCGCTTGTGTTCCCGGTGAATTCATCCAGAATTTGCTGGAAAGGGTCTTTCTGAGCAGGCAGCGACAAAATGTTGTATTCCCCTACAGCAGCAAGTTCGGCAGCCAACCTGATTGCATCCTGCAACCCGCCAAACTGGTCGATCAGACCAAGTTCCAAAGCATCTGCACCGCTCCATACACGACCCTGCCCGATGGAATCGACCTGGCTGGCCTCCATTTTCCTTCCGGCTGAAACCAGTCCGAGAAAATTATTGTAAATCTTATCGACCTGCCGTTCAAACAGAATCGTTTCATAGCTGGTCAAAGGCCTGATAACATTGGGAAAATCGGAATATTTATTGGTCAGTGCGTGATCAAAGGTTATACCGAGCTTATCGTTAAATAGTCCCTGCATGTTCGGGATTAAGCCGAAAACACCGATCGAACCGGTAATGGTCGAAGGATCTGCTAAAATCTTGCTGGCCGAGGCAGATATCCAATATCCTCCTGAAGCGGCAACATTTCCCATTGAAACAACCACCGGTTTTTCTTTTACCGCCAATTCCACTTCGCGACGGATGACTTCCGAGGCCGTTGCACTGCCTCCCGGAGAATTTACGCGGAGGACAATGGCTTTCACTTTATCATTTTCCCGGGCCTGACGAATTGCTTCCGACATTTTGACTGAACCAACGGTCCTGTCATCGCCTTTCCCGTCAATGATGTTTCCAATAGCATAAATTACAGCAATTTTATTCGAAGAAAATTTTTCTTTAACCTTAGGAGGAACCATCGTGTATTTGGCCATAGAAACCGTTGCGATCTTCTCATTTTCTCCCAGGCCGGTCTTTGCCCTGAGTTCTGCCAGTAATTCATCTTTATAAAAAAGTCCGTCTACCATTTTCGAGGCTAAAGCTTTGTCAGCATCAAGGGCGTCCAGGTTGTCTGCAATCAAATTCAGTTGATCCTGGGAAAGGTTTCTGCTTGAAGAAATATCGGCCAGCACGATTCCCCACATACCGGTAATCATCGCGTTTAACTGTTCACGGTTGGCATCGCTCATCTTATCGAGCATGAACATTTCGACTGCGCTTTTATATTTTCCGTGCCTGATCACCTGCATATCGATATCCAGTTTTTCAAGCGTACCTTTCAGGAACATAATCTCTGCATCAAGCCCCCTGAATTCAATGGCGCCATCGGGATGCAGATAGATCTTGTCGGCAACGCTGCCTAAGTAATAGGCTGACTGCGAGTATACTTCACCATAGGCGATGATAAATTTCCCGCTTGTTTTAAAATTGAGCAATGCCTGCCTGATTTCCCTTATCATGGTCAACCCTGATGGAACAATTCCCAGGTCTAAATATATCCCCTTGATGTTAGGATCAGACTTAGCTTTTTCAATATTCTTCAAAATTTCATCAAGGCCTGGATTTTGTTCCATGTCGAATCCGGCAGGGGAGAAGAAGCTGAAAGGATCTTTCGGCTCCCGGTCAAGGATAGGTTTGTCCAGCTTGATTTGAAGCAAAGTGTTTGGCTCAATGGCAACGGCCTTTTTGTCGGCGAATGAAGCCAGTGAAGCAATGAGTCCCACGAAAATAAAAAACACCACCACCAGGACAATAATGAACCCCAGCATGGAAGCGAACATAAATTTCAAGAAGTCTTTCATAATAGTTCATTTTTAAAATATTTCAAATTCAAATCCTTACCATCAAATTCCGCATAAGTAAAATTAGTAATCCAATCGCCCAGTATAACCATATGGCGACCTGGTTGTAATTCAACATCAGCTGGCCTGTGGCGATGACCAAAGACAAAGTAATCAACCTCAAGCCCGTTTTTTAAAAGACCGGAAGCGTATTTATACAACATTTCATCTTCGATCCTGCTTAAATTTTCCTTTTTGTTTTCCTTTATCATATTGGCCAGGCGGCTTTTACTACTGAAATACAAACCCATCTTCGCACCAACATCGGGGTGCAGCCAGCGGAACAAAAATTGATTGAACCTGCTGCTGAAAACCTTTTTAAGAAATTTGTAACCATTATCACCTGGTCCTAAGCCGTCGCCATGAGCAAGGTAAAACATTTTTTCCATTATCTTAAGGATTTCGGGATGCGGATGCAATTGAATGTTAACCTCTTTTTGAAGATATTCAAAAGCCCAAATGTCATGATTACCGGTGAAAAGATGAACGGGGATGCCTTCTTCCGTCATTTGTGCAAGTTTTCCCAGCAGCCTGACATAACCTTTCGGCACGACCGTTTTATATTCAAACCAGAAGTCGAAAATGTCTCCCATAAGAAATATCTCAGCTGCATCCTTTCTTGCATGGTCAAGCCATGAGACGAGCATTCTCTCGCGTTGCAGGCTGCTTTCATAATCCGGAATCCCCAAATGAAAGTCGGATGCAAAATAGATCTTTTGTAGCGGCTTGTTTTGCTTAGATTCCAATCAATTCCCGATTTTTATACAATATTAATAAACTTATATGGAAAACCGATAGAAGTTATTGGCTTAACTGGTCGATTTCCGAAGCGAGAGCTTTGAAGTTATTTCCCCTGTAACGGATCATCATCTCTTTATCAAGCAGTATAAAATACGGGAGATCTTCGGGAATATTGAACAATGATTTAGCCGAGGAATATATATTCAGGTAATCAGTAACATTTGTCCACTTTTGAAGCCCATCCATCCGGATAGCATCTTCCCATGGTTCCTTATAGCTTTCCAGGCCGATGGCATACACAGCCGGCTTTACTTTGCCAGCTTTATTAATCAATTCTTTCATGGTAATATTTGCTTTTCTGCTTTGCTGATCCCAGGAAGCCCAAAAATAAAGAACCACCGGCTTTCCCAGCAGGGAATACAAAGGCACGGCATTTCCCGAAAGATTTTGAAGACTTATATCCGGAACTTTTTGCCCGATCGCGAGGCGTTTTTCGATCATTTCGTATTTTTTCTGCTCTTCCCTGGCCATTTCCAACCGTTTTTTTTGTTCAACAAGATGCTTATTATCAGGATATTTTATGGATAAACAAGAATCGATCAGCATGAAATACCTTAAATCTTCTTTTTCAGTCAGCACCTTTCTTTCCCCAAAACGCCTGTTGATCACAAGCAGGGAAGCAAGCGAACCGCAATGGTTTTCCAGGAAGCTGATGGCATATTGACGTTGATATTTAAAAATTTCCTGATAGCTCTTGTCGAGTTCCATTTTTTTTGTCTGAAAACCGGCCGACCGCTGGTAATCGGTATAAGATTTGCTCAATGAATCAACCTTTTTACGATTGGCTTCAAGAAACATTTCAAAATCCCGGTATAATTCGGAATCCGGGGATCCTTTCACTTCATATTCTTTTCTCAGGTTGGGAAGATCTGAAGATATTTCCACCCGTTTTTCCTCATCCAGGACCAGAGTAATGTAATTTTTATTATCGACTTTGATGAGGTAAAACCCAGGGCACTGCCGCCTGAACCGGAAACTAAAAGAACCGTCTTCTGAAATCTCCGATGTATCCAGTGTTATAGCTTTATTAATATCGATTTCACTAAGGGTAACTGACTTGCCTTTGAATGCGGGAAATGATCCTTTTACAGTCGTATTAATCCCCTTTGGGTCATTTTGAGAGCAACCTGAAATGAAGACGATGAAAAGAAAGATGAAATAAATGAAGATGATATTTTTTCTTGGCACACTCATTTTTTGTCCGATTTTGATTAATTTGGACAAAAATACGACCTTTATTAACATTAAATAAACAGGAATGCCTGATGATTTTTGAATAGATTGATTTTCATAGGAGTATTATTACTTTTTGGAGCTGATTTATTTGCCCAGAAAATATTATTGGTCGAGAATATTCATTCTTTGAAAAATTTTAAATATTACGAGGGGGCTGAAATATTATTTCAACTCTCAGGAAGCAAGGGCAGGATTTCGGACCATATCTTTGACCTCACTGATACTTCTGTGATCTTTGAAGAACATGGTGAAGTGAAGATGAGCAATATATCTTTCATTTTTCGCGAGAATTGGCTGATCCAGATTTTAAGAGGATTAAGCTTAACCGGGGGAGTGGCTTATTTTGGGGTTGACAGTTTTAACCGGTTGATCAACCATGAAGGCCCTGTAATTCAAACCGAGACTTTGCTGATTTCCGGCGGGATGGTCGCTTTCAGTTTCGCTTTAATACCTTTCAGATACAGAAAAATCAATACTTCGGAAAAGTGGCAGCTAAAGTCCATTGACCCGGACGCTTTTTAGCCAATGTTATTATAAATAAACTTCGGCTAGTAATGCCTTGATCAGTCTGGTCATTTCAGGCTCAACGTGGCTTGCTGCGTCGATCACTTCTTCGTGGGTTATTTCCACTATTTTTCCTTCGACCCCCAAATCGGAAATAACAGAAATGGCAAAGACCGGCAAGGCCATCTGTACAGCGACTATAGCTTCCGGGACCGTTGACATGCCTACCGCATCAGCTCCCAGGAAGCGGACATATCTGTATTCAGAAGGAGTTTCAAAAGTCGGGCCGGTAACCCCGGCATAAACCCCTTTGCGATATTTTATACCCAGACGGCCTGCAATTTCTTCCGCCTTTCGCAGGATCCCCGGATCATAAGGCTGGTTCATGTCAGGGAAGCGTGAGCCAAATTCATTATGATGCCTGCCTTTGAGAGGGTTTTCATTCATGAGGTTCATCAGGTTTATATGATCTTCGATAAACATCATATCCCCAACGGCAAAACTGGGATTCAGGCCACCACTTGCATTAGACAGTATTAAAAATTTGACACCCAGAAATTTCATGACCCGAACAGGAAAGATGACATCCTTTAGGGGATAACCTTCATAAAAATGAAAGCGGCCCTTCATGGCTATGACATTCCGGTTATTGAGCAAGCCTGTAATTAATTCACCGGCATGTCCTTCAACGGTGGAGGCGGGGAAATGAGGTATTTCTTCATAAGGGATGATAACAGGGTTTTCTATTTCTTCAGCAAGGCCGCCCAGGCCGGTACCCAGTACTATTAAGGCTTCCGGCGCGGCTTTTATTCTTTCCCTGATGAAATCAACGGCTTCCGATACTTTTGTGAACATAATCCAGGATCAGCTTATCAAATCTTATTTCATCGCTATCATGGAATTTAATCCTGATGGGGACATAGTAGACAGGCAACACATCCAGGTAAGATGAAAATTCGTCCTTGTCGAGTCGCGTCGCGTCTTTTTCGGTGGTGAAGATAACTTTATCTTTTGAAATGATACTCTGGTATTCCTGTGATATTTTTTCAAAATCATTGATTGTATATTGATGATGGTCGTTGAAATCGATGACTATTAATTCATTACATATTCCACGCAGGTATTCCTGCAACGGATAAGAATTAGCCACCCCGGCCACCATGATGATATAATTATATTTTGCAGCAGCCGGTGTTTGATTGGAACAAAGTTTCAACGGAACCGGGCTATCATAGGAGATATAGGAATAGAAAAGCTTCTGATGCCGTCTGGGATTTAGTTCTTTGACCAGGTTCCGGCGTGTAATGGGTGAAAAAATCCTGGGGGTTTTTGTGACGATAATCAGATCAGCCCGGCGGGCGCCATTAGCACTTTCTCTCAGCATCCCGGTGGGTAACAGATAATCATGCACAAAAAGATGATGATAGTCGGTGAGTATGATCGACTTCCCCGGTTTTACATAGCGATGCTGAAAAGCGTCATCCAGCAGTATCACTTCCGTATCAGGTTTTGCGGCAAGTATTTTAGAAATCCCCCTTTTTCGGTCTTCATCAACAGCTAAAACCACATCAGGAAATTTTTTCAGGTACTGCATGGGTTCATCACCAATATCAATTTGAGTATGCTCTGATGTCACCATAATAAAACCCTTGGTTTTTCTCCGGTATCCCCTGCTGAGAATCGCAATTTTGTAATTACTTTTTAATAGCCCGGCCAGGTATTCGGTATGCGGGGTTTTACCTGTTCCTCCGGCGCTCAGGTTCCCGATTGATATTACCGGGATATTAAAGCTTTTGGATGGAAGGATTTTCCAATCAAATAGCTTGTTCCGGATACCCATGATAAAGCCATACAGGCAGGCAACAGGAAATAATATTATCTTTACAATAACCATTACTTTAATGTAAAAATTAACGGCATGTTTCGTCAGCTCAATTGTTTTATAACCTTAAACTAACTTTATATATTTATACGGATAATTACTTAAAAGTAATAGAAAATAACTAAATTTTTTTATTATTTAAATAGTTAATAATTGTTAAAGGATGAAAATCAATGAAATCGTTCAATCTCTTGAGGAATTAGCCCCTTTATCTTTACAAGAGGATTATGATAATGCAGGTCTGACTGTTGGGCAGCCGGATTGGGAAACAGATGGTTGTTTGATCTGTATCGATGTTAATGAACCTGTCATCGATGAAGCAGTTCGAAATAATTGCCGGCTGATTGTCAGTCATCACCCTGTTATTTTCAAGGGCCTGACAAGGCTGACGGGTCAGACCATGACTGAAAGAATTGTAGCCAAAGCCATTCGGGAGGGAATAGCCATTTGTTCCATGCATACCAATCTTGACAATGTCCTGGAAGGGGTCAACAGGATCTTTGCTGAAAAACTTGGATTGCTTAATCTTTCTATCCTCAGGAAAACAAGAGGCCTTCTCAAAAAGCTGGTTACATTCTGCCCCGTCGATTATGCCGGCAAGGTGAGAGAGGCCCTTTTCGAATCAGGCGCGGGCCATATCGGTGATTATGATCAATGCAGTTATAATGCAGAGGGATTGGGAACTTTCCGGGCCGGTGAGATGGCCAGCCCTTTTGTTGGCAAAATTGGTGAAATTCATTTTGAGAGAGAAGTCAGAATTGAGACGATCTTTCCGTCTTACAGGCAGAAATGCATTATAGAGGCTTTATTTAAAACTCATCCTTACGAGGAAGTTGCTTATGATATTTATCCGCTTGAGAATGAATTTGAACAGGCCGGAGCTGGAATGATTGGTAAGTTGGAGCAGAAAATGACTGAAAATCAGTTTCTCATGAAATTAAAAGACGTTCTTAAAATCCCATGCATCAAGCATTCACCACTGTTGGGCAAAATGGTCGGAACAGTTGCCGTTTGCGGTGGTTCCGGCAGTTTTCTGCTACAGGATGCCATTCTTCAACAGGCTGATTTCTTCGTTTCTGCTGACTTTAAGTACCATCAGTTTTTTGATGCTGATAGCAAAATTGTCATTGCCGATATAGGACATTTTGAAAGTGAACAATTTACTTGCGACTTATTGGCCGATTATTTGAAGAAAAAATTTCCTACCTTTGCAGTCCAAATTTCAGAAACCCCGGGTAACCCGGTTAATTATTTTTAATTCAACTATTAATGGCAAAGGAAAATACTATTAAAAAGAATGCCGTTTCAGCAGAACAGCTATCGGATGAAGGTATTCAAAGGAAAATAGAAGATACATTATTGGCGGTTTACCAGTTACAACAACATGATTCACAAATCGATAAAATAAGGATGATAAGGGGCGAACTCCCTTTGGAAGTCCAGGATTTGGAAGATGAAATTATTGGTTTGGAGACAAGGATAGAAAATTATCATGCGGAAATAAAATCCCTTGATAAACTGGTGGCTGAAAAGAAGCAGGCTATCAAGGACAGCGAATCGCTGATAAAGAAATATGATGAGCAGAAGATGAACGTACGGAATAACAGAGAATATGATTCCTTAACAAAAGAAATTGAATTCCAGACTCTTGAGATGCAATTGGCTGAAAAAAGAATCAAGGAGTATTCAGAAAGCCTGAACAGTAAAGAGTTACAGATAAATGAATCGGAAGCGGTTTTAAATGAGAGGAAAAGCGATCTGGAGATTAAAAAGAGTGAGTTGAATGATATCGTTGAAGAAACTGAAATGGAAGAAAAAGAACTCGCCAAGCGCTCTGAAGAACTCCAAAGCCGCATTGAAGACCGTTTGCTTGTTGCATACCAGCGCATCCGCAAGAATGCGCGCAACGGCCTGGCCATCGTTCAGATCGAACGGGATGCCTGCGGGGGATGTTTCAATAAAATCCCCCCTCAACATCAGCTTGATATCAGGATGCATAAAAAAATCATCGTTTGTGAATACTGCGGAAGGATACTTGTTGATGATGACATAACGAGCATGGCTAAAAAAAGCTAAGACAAATAAATTTCTATTAAAGATGGTCCATAAAGCCCTCTTTTTTTATTTGGAATAAATTGTAACACTTGTAATATTTGCACGTCTGAGAATTGTAAATTTGTTTAAATATTTTACAAGATGCAACGACAAGGACTTTACCGCAGCCGCAAAGACCGGGTTTTTGGCGGTGTCGCCGGTGGCATTGCCCGGTCATTAAATGCTGATCCTGCCATTGTCAGGCTAATTTTTGCCCTTATGATCATTGTTGGAGGGGGGGGTATTTTATTATACCTGATCCTTTGGATCGCCATACCTGAAGAACCTTTTCAATTTTATCAGGAAAATGAGGCTGCGGGAGGGGCAAATCCCGTCAATGAGGAAGCATCACCGGGTTCTCCAATTCCTCAGGTGGTGTATCCACCACGGCGGAATAACGGTACGCTGATCGCCGGTCTGATACTGATTGCCATTGGCGCAATATTTCTTGCCGATCGATTTTTACCCAATATCCGTATCCATTTACATGACTTCTGGCCCCTGATCATCGTAATTGCAGGAATTGCCCTGATTTTCAGCAGCCTCTCCGGAATAAAAAAATCTTAGCCTATGAAAACGAAAAATATTATTTGGGGCTTAATCCTGGTCCTGATCGGGGTTCTGTTCATTCTGAAAAACCTTGATATCATTTATTTCAGCTGGTACAGTCTCTGGAGGCTATGGCCATTGCTGCTGGTCCTGATCGGGGTTACCATCTTGCCGGTTAAAGATGGCATCAAGGTAGTCCTGACTATCATCGTTTTGATAGCTGCTGCTTTTTTCCTGATTTCTTTCCCTAATTTTCATAATTGGAATGATGACAGGTCGATTAACAATTCCCGGGACAGGATTGATGACAAGGATCCTCAGGACATTGACCAACGGATCTTTGAGGCTTATGACAGCACTATTAATGAGGCAGATCTCATATTTGATGCCGCTGCAGGGAATTTCAAGATAGGGCAGTCAACTGACGAGCTATTTGAATTTGACCGGGAAGGGAATCTGGGCAGATATACATACTCTATCAAGGATCTCGGGACAAAACGGGAAATCAGGATTGAACTGGAAGAAGGCCGGATTATAAGGACCGACCTGAGAAACAAAGTTACAATGAAGCTCAACACGAACCCGGTTTGGGATATCAAAGTCGATGTAGGTGCTGCCAATATTGAGCTGGACCTGTCTTCATTTAAAATCCGTAAACTTGAAATTGACGGGGGTGCTTCTTCCATCAATATTCGGCTGGGCACCCTTCAGGCCGAAAGTAAAATAAAAATCAACTCAGGTGCTTCATCGATCGATATTAAGGTTCCCCAGGAGTTTGCCTGCGAAGTGAATACAAGCACAGTCCTTTCCTCTAAAGACCTTGAAGGTTTTAACAAGGTCGGTAACGGAACCTATGTTACACCTGATTTTTCTGACAAAACTAAAAATATTGTCATTGAAGTTGAGGCTGCTGTTTCGAGCCTTAATGTTGAGCGCTACTAAAATATTCTTTCTTTAAAGTCAGGAATTATTTTTATCCTGCCTGTCGGGATTATTGATAATTTTGCCCTTTTCGCTCAATTATTCAATTCATAACTGATGAAACGCCTTATTCTTGCTGCCCATTTGCTTCTCATCTCTACACTTTCATTCAGTCAGACAGGTACGATAAAAGGTTTTATATATGACAAAGCTTCCGGTGAGCCGGTCATTTTCACCAATGTGTATCTTTATCAGACTTCTTATGGATCTGCGACTGACGTAAACGGTTATTTTATTATTACGAAAGTACCTGCAGGGGATTATACACTTATGGTGACATACCTTGGATATGACACTTTAAGAATACCGGTTAGTCTTCAGGCAGGAGGTGTTATTGCCAAACAGCTTTATATGCAGGGATCTGCCATTAATTTGGAAACCATAAACATTTCAGCTGAATACCAGGAAGCCAGGACCGAGACGAAAACTTCTGTCGTGAAGATAACCCCAAAAGATATTGGCCAGATCCCTTCAATCGGAGGTCAGCCCGACCTCGCCCAATACCTGCAGGTGATGCCCGGGGTGGTTTTTACCGGGGACCAGGGAGGCGAATTATACATCCGTGGCGGGTCACCCATCCAGAACAAAGTCCTGCTGGATGGTGTGACGGTTTATAAAGCATTTCATTCAATCGGATTATTCAGCGTTTTTGAAACTGATATTATCCGGAATGCTGATGTGTATACCGGTGGATTCGGCGCAGAATACGGAGGCCGGATATCATCGGTGATGGACATTACAACACGGGACGGAAACCGGCAAAGGTTTGCAGGAAAAATCGGGGCGAGTACTTTCGGTGCCAACCTGCTGTTAGAGGGCCCGTTTAAAAAGGCGAAAGAAAATGGTGGAGGCAGCACGGGATTTATCCTTTCTGCTAAAGGATCATTCCTTGAGCAAAGTTCTAAGTTATTCTACAATTATATCGATACAGCAGGCCTGCCTTTTAATTTCATTGACCTGTACGGGAAAATATCTGTTCAGGCAGCCAACGGGAGTAAGATCAATTTTTATGGTTTTCATTACCGAGATAAAGTCGATGGATATAAAGCCCTTTCCGATTTTAACTGGCACAGCACGGGCGTAGGTACAAATTTCCTCGTTATTCCTGGAAGATCATCTTTTATAATGGAAGGGCATATTGCCTATTCGGATTATACGATATCTCTCGCCGAAGAAACCAGTCCGGAAAGAACCAGTTCTATTTCAGGCTTTGATGTCGGACTTGATTTTACTTACTTCCTGGGCAAAGATGAACTTAAATTCGGTATTGAACAAATTGGTTCCAGCACGGATTATACCTTTGAAAATGCGGCCAAAATTGAAATCAAACAGGCGGAAAATACAACTGAGATCGGCCTTTATGCCAAATATAAACTTACGGCCGGTAAGTTTCTGATTGAACCGAGTTTCAGGCTCCAATGGTATGCTTCTTTATCCACTGCTTCCCCGGAACCCAGGCTGGCAATCAAATACAATGTCACTAACCATTTCAGGCTGAAATTCGCAGGCGGGCTTTATTCCCAGAACCTGATCAGTGCCCGTTCCGACAGGGATGTGGTTAATTTGTTTTATGGTATTCTTTCAGGACCTGATAATTTACCGGATTATTTTGACGGGCACCTCAGAAAACATGCCCTGCAAAAAGCGACCCACCTGATCCTCGGGACAGAGCTTGATATTAGCGGGAAAATATCTGTTAATTTTGAAGCTTATTACAAAATATTCAACCAGTTAACTAATTTAAATCGCAATAAGATTTATGACGAGGATAAATCTCCTGAAAAACCTGGTTTGCTCAAAGAAGATTTCATCTTAGAAAAAGGTGATGCATATGGATTAGATATAACCCTGAAGTATGACCAACGAAGGTTTTATTTCTGGATAGTTTACTCTTATGCATTTGTGAATCGTTATTATGAAGATATTGACAGTGTTCTTCAGCATTACTACCCTCACTTCGATCGCCGAAACAATATAAACCTGGTAGGAACTTATCGTTTTGGCTCCCAAATGACATGGGAACTCAGTGCCAGGTGGAACTTTGGCTCGGGATTTCCATTTACCCAGACGCAGGGATACTATGAAAAAGTCTCATTTGATAATGGCATCTATTCTGATTATATTTCCAACAATGGAGAACTTGGCATTATTTACGGCGATCTTAATGAAGGCAGGTTGCCTACTTACCATCGGCTCGACGTGAATTTTAAAAAGAGATTTTACCTGAGCGAAGTATCAAAGATTGATATCGATCTCAGCCTGGTGAATGTATATAAGCGGAAAAATGTGTTTTACCGTGACCGGATCACCGGCGAAATCGTCAATCAGTTGCCATTTATGCCCAGCCTGGGTATTACCTGGACCTTCTAACAGCAGAATTGCAATCTTTACTTTGCTTCCAGCTTGAATCCCGTTCCATGGACGTTAGTGATATAAATGGTAGGATCTTCTTTTAAGTACTTCCGGAGTTTGGCGATAAAGACGTCCATACTGCGCCCGATAAAATAATCATCATTACCCCAGACTGATTTTAAGGCAATTTCGCGGGCAAGCAAATGGTTCCGGTTTTCATAAAGTAATTTTAAAAGGGCGTTTTCTTTGCGCGTGAGGACCCTTTCTTCTTCATCAAGCCGGAGTATCATATTTTTATGATCAAAAATATATCTTCCTATTAGGTACAATGGCTCTTCTTCCTTGACCGATGTCTGCAATTGGGCCATATAACGTTTCAGAATAGCCTGAATGCGCAGGCTGAGTTCTTCCGTGCTGAAAGGTTTCATGATATAATCATCGCATCCAAGGCGGAATCCTTTGATACGGTCCTCTTTCAGTGATTTGGCTGTAAGAAAAACAATCGGAATCGCTTCATTGATCTTTTTAATCTCTTCGGCAAGCGTGAACCCATCCATGACCGGCATCATGATGTCGAGAATACATAAATGAAACTGGCTGTTACGGAAAGCCAGGAGACCTTCTTTTCCATTTCTGCAAAGTGTGATATCATAATTCATCATCTCGAGGTAATCCTGAAGGACAATGCTTAAATTAGGATCATCTTCAACGAGAAGAATCCGTGGTTTCGTGTTGGTCATAATCCTTTGCCGATTTTAAAACGAAGGGTAAATATACATCAAATCTGCTTCCCTTATTCAATTCGCTTTTTAAATTTATATGACCACCATGGGCTTCAACAATGGTTTTGACATAGTATAATCCAATGCCAAAGCCTTTTACATTATATATGTTTCCGGTTGGGACCCGATATAGTTTTTTAAAAATCTGTTGCTGGTTTTCGAGACTTATACCAATTCCCCTGTCCTCAACTGAAATGATGAGGCCCCTATCGGTATTTTGCGTGCCTATTCTTATCCACGGCGCTTCAGGGGAATATTTGTTCGCATTGTCAAGCAAATTTGTGATGACATTTGTCAAATGCACCTTATCAGCATAAATATGGAATTTATTCGCACAATAATGAGTCTTAATTTCCCCATTCCTTTCCTTAACGGTTAAGCCAAAATTTTCAATCACTTCATTGATAATCTCATGCACATCGATCTCTCTTTTCTTCAGTCGGAATTGTCCTCTCTCCAGCAAGGATACGCTTAGAATCTGTTCTACATGATTTTGCAACCGGGTGTTTTCATCGAAAATAATTTTAGCGTACCGCTGAGTTCTGGCAGGATCCTCCAAGATGGATTTTTTCATGAGCATTTCACTCGCTAAAGAGATGGTTGCAATCGGGGTCTTAAACTCATGGGTCATATTATTGATAAAATCGGATTTCATTCCCGAAACCTTCTTCTGGCGGTTAAAAATATATAGGGAATAAGGAAAGCCAATGATAAGGATTATGGCGAATATGATAGAAAGGATAATCCAGTTCACCATCCTCATCAGGATCAGGTTTTGCTCGTCCGGGAAATAGGCTGATAATACATAATGATCAGAATCAAAGAAACCTATCATAGGAACCTGATGGTGGGAAGAAACCAGTTCTTTCCCATAGCGTTCATAAATCCCGGTAACTATTGAACCATCCCTCAAATCTATAATAGCAAATTCATACCCTTTTCCGATTTTCATGCAATTGAACTCTTCACTAATCTTGAAATTAAGCAGGTTAAGGTTCAGATCATGGATATCCGGCAAATTAGCAGGTGGATTTTCCATATTGGAACCGGATTTTTTTCCAGACTTTTTCAACTCGAAATTCAGCATCTGGTCCGAAACCCCCTTTAATGCAATCCTCACACTGCCGGTGAACTGCTCATCCATCAGGTTGTAAGCCTCCCTCACATAATATATCTGCGTGAAGAAAATTCCCAGCAATGCTATGGAGTTTATTAAGATGATCAGCTGAAAAAGATTCTTCTTCATTTAGTTAAAATATGCGGAAATTTAAAGATAATTAAATGTTAACATATAATTAACAGTTTTTAACAACCGTTTAACATTGGATGTATGGAATAGATGCTATATTTGCTTCAGAAAACATAATTAATATTATAAATTCAAAAGTATGAAAAAACTCGTTCTATTTCTCGCAATTATCGGCTTTGTGGCTTTTGGCGCCTTAAGCATTCAGAATCTTGTAGCATCTTCCACGCAGGTTGAAATGGTAAAGTTCGATAAGGACCCCAAAAAAGCCAGTGACAAGAAGGTCTCAGAATCTAAAGACACAAAGACTGAAGCTAAAACTACAGAAGCCGATGCTAAAGATTGTCCTTCAACTTGTTCAGATAAGTCAGCTTCTTCCAAATCATGTTGTGATAAGGAAAAAGAAAGTTGTTCAAAATCATGTCCTGATAAAAAGTAAGAATTTTTCTTTAATTAATTTGGTTTTTGGCCTTCCGTAGCGATGTGGAAGGCTTTTTTATTGAATGAAGATCACTAATTTAGCTGAATAATAATCAAGTGGAAACAGCCAAAACTATTTATCGGGGCGATCTCAGGACAGAGGCGCTTCATGTACAATCCGGTGTAACGATTACTACGGATGCACCCTTGGATAACCAGGGCAAAGGTGAGTTCTTTTCACCAACTGATCTTGTGGCAACAGCGCTGGGAAGCTGCATGCTTACTATTATTGGTATTGCTGCACGAACACACGGTTTTAGCATTGATGGGACTGAAGCGGCTATAACTAAATTGATGCTTTCCAATCCGAGAAGAATAGAAGCGGTGAGAATTGAGTTTAATTTTCCAGACTTTGCTTATTCGGATAAACAAAAAGAAATTATCGAAAGAGCAGGCCGCACCTGCCCGGTTGCACTGAGCCTACACCCGGATTTAAAGCAGAATATTACTTTCAATTTTAAGAGTCAGGACTCAGAATTAAAAATTAAAAATTAAAATCCCCAACTTAACATTCAACATTTAAAACTTAAAATTAAATTTTTATTCCCTTGACTTGCTGTCGATAATAATAGTGACCGGCCCGTCATTGATAAGCTGAATCTGCATCATGGCGCCGAATTCCCCGGTTTTAACGTCTTTTCCCAGATCAGAACTTAATTGCTTTACAAATTTCTCATAAAGCGGAATAGCGGTTTCAGGCCTGGCTGCGTGGATATAAGATGGCCTGTTCCCTTTCTTTGTGCTGGCATGCAGGGTAAACTGACTTATTACCAATATTTCACCATTTACTTCCATAACCGGAAGATTCATTACCCCGCCGGTATCATTGAAAATCCTCATCCTGCAGATCTTTCCGCAAAGCCACCCGATATCTTCCTGTCCGTCAGATTCTTCAATACCTAATAAAACAAGTAAACCTGGACCAATCCGGCTCTTTAAATTACCGCCAATGCTGACGCTGGCTTGTGTAACCCGTTGGATAACTGCTCTCATGATATTTCAAAGTTCGTGAAGATTTGCCAATCAGCAACCATCACCCTTTAAATTTATTAGCTTTGCTTTCCGGTATCAATATTATTTACTATTCAGGACTTATGGTTCGTTTGAGTGTTAATATCAATAAAATTGCCACGTTACGCAATGCCAGGGGCGGCAATGTGCCCGATGTTGTGAAAGCAGCCCTGGATTGTGAAAGATTCGGCGCCCAGGGAATTACCGTTCATCCCCGGCCGGATGAGCGTCATATCCGGTTCCTGGATGCACGGGACCTGAAGCCATTACTCAAGACCGAATTCAACATTGAAGGGAACCCAACCCCGGATTTTATCAAGCTGGTGCTGGAGATTATCCCTGCCCAGGTGACTCTCGTTCCTGACACTGCCGGCCAGCTTACATCTGATCACGGCTGGGACACGATTAAGAACCTCGGAAAACTCAGGGAAATCATCGCTGAATTTCATCGTTCAGGCATAAGAACTTCCATTTTTTTAGATCCTGATGTTAAAATGATTGAGTATGCGCAGGCAACGGGTACTGACAGAATTGAGCTATACACTGAAAGCTTCGCGAAGGAATTCCCGAAAAACAGGGATGTAGCCATCCTTCCGTATGCAGAAGCGGCAAATGCAGCGCAGAAGCTAGGTCTTGGGCTCAATGCAGGTCATGATCTCAATCTCGATAATTTGAATTATTTCGCCGCGAATATTCCGGGGTTACTGGAGGTTTCCATTGGCCATGCCTTGATTTGTGATGCTCTTTATTTTGGGTTGGAGAATGCCATTCAACTTTACCTGCGGCAGTTAAAACATACATTTTAATCTTAGGATCAATACCTGATGGATCTTTTTTACAGGGAATATGGAGAAGGACAGCCTATAGTCATTCTTCACGGATTACTGGGGATTTCCGATAATTGGGTGGGTATTGCCAGGAAGATTGCTGAGGAAGGATACAGGGTGTTGATCCCGGATCAGCGCAATCATGGGCAATCGCCGCAACATCCAGTCTTCAATTATTATGCTCTGACGGATGATATCTCGGAATTCATTGAAACAAAAAGTTTAGACAAGCCCATCATCCTGGGTCACTCAATGGGTGGAAAGGTCGCGATGCGCTACACGCTGGAAAATCCTAATTCAGTGAGCAGGATAATTATTGTCGATACCAGCCTCAGAACGTACGTCAGGTTTGATTACCATCTTAAGTTTATCGATGCAATGCTTTCAGTTGATTTCAGCCGGTCAGGCAGCCGGCAGGAAGTTGAAAAGGTGCTTTCAGAGAAAATCAGCGATGAACGCCTGGTTCAATTCCTGTTGAAGAATCTTTATTGGAAGGAGAAAAATCTTTTGGCATGGCGGCCTAACCTGCAGGCAATCAGCTATCACATTGAGGCAATGTATGACGGGGTTTTTTATTCGACCCGTTTTGAAAAACCGGCCCTTTTTATCAGGGGAGGCAAATCAGATTACATCCTTGAGGAGGATTATACGGCCATTTATCAGAATTTTCCTCAGGCGATTATCAGGACCATTGAAAATGGCACTCACTGGGTCCATGCCGATGAGCCTGCAGAATTCTATCGCCTGTTATTAGAATTTTTAAAATCCTGAATGCCTTTAACCAGCAAATTTAGCCGTTTGTTTTTTATATACCCTTACCGAAACAAAGATGCTGAATTCGTAAAGCCCCATCAGCGGGATGGTAACAAGTATCTGGCTGAAAACATCAGGCGGGGTAATAATAGCAGCAATTGTGAGCAGGATGACCAGCACATATTTCCGGTTCTTTTTCATGAATGCAGGTGTCAGGATGCCCACTTTTGTAAGGAAGAAAACAATAATGGGCAATTCAAACACTAAGCCGCATGCCAGGGTAACAGATACGACAGTGCTGATATATGAACTCAGCGTAATGGTATTGGTGACCGCAGTGCTCACCTGGTAGGATGAAAAAAAGTTGATGGTAAGAGGGACAATAAGATAATAGCTGAAGAGCATGCCAATAATAAACAGAATAGAGCTATACACAACCGCACCTTGTGAATATTTTTTTTCATTGGGTAAAAGGGCAGGCCTGATAAAACTCCATATTTCCCATAACAGGTAAGGAATAGCAATTACAACAGCTGCCATCATCGAAACATAGACATGGGTCATGAACTGCCCGGACATCTGGATATTAACGATTTCCATGGGGACGGTGCCCATACATAAATCCAGGGAAAGCCATCTGCCTATCGCACAGAAAGCCCGGTAAGTAATAAAATCGGGATCTTTCGGAGCCAGGAGGATTTCATCAAAAATAAATCTGCGCATTATAAAAGCTGCGATTGCCAGCAGGAGCAGTATAATGACTGACCTGACCAGATGCCATCGCAGCTCTTCAAGGTGCTCCCAGAAGCTCATCTCCTTTTCGGGAGATTTTTCGCCTTTCTTTTTATTTGAAGTTTCTTCAGCCATTCCTGGTAAATTCAGGCAAAATTAGTAAAAAGGAAGGCTTTATGGAGAATAAAAATTCATCAGGTAAAGATGATCTGTGAGCCTTCTCCACCTGCTAATTCATAAAACTCGCCGACAGTAATAATTCCTTTTACATGTTCACTCAGATCTTCTTTGCGAACTTTGAACATATCTGCAGCTAACTTGCAGGCATAAAGATTGCCACCTCCGGCTACAAACAATTCGATGAATTCGCTGACCGGCGGAACATCCAACTTGTCCATCTGTTTTTTCATCATGGATGAAACCATCGCTTCCATGCCAGGTATTACACCCAGCCAGGTCGGCATACGAGCCCCACCAGGAAGTCTCATCGCAGGATTGCCTACGACACCCGTATGTAGTTTATCCATCCTTCTTTTCATGATGGCTTCAAGACCGAAAAAGGTGAAGAAAAGGTTCGCTTCTATTCCCTCCATTACGGCGCCGTTCCCCATCACAAAAGCTGCATAAACATCTTCAAGAGATCCTTTTGCACAGATGATGGAAACTTTCTTAATCGGATTTGATTTTACATTACTCATAATAGTTTTTTGTTATTAGATTGTCAGACACAGCTTTCCGGTTTCGGAATGCCGGCTATTTTTGTGGATTTTTTTAATGGTGCTCCGGGAAACATCTGGTAAAAATCTTTCACATCAACGATACCGGATTTATTGATGCCGCGGATAGAAAGCGCTTCGCCCTTAGCAAATCTTTCCCGTAGATAATTAAGGACCAAAAAATGCTTTTCGGTCAGTACAACTCCTTCTTCTTTTGCAATTTCTATTGCAATTTCCTTTGTCCATTGAGATGGATTAGTGAAGTATCCTTCATCAGTGACGTCAACCGTGATGCCTGCATAAGTTTTATTTGCCATAGGATTGAGATTTAATTAGAATGAAAGAATATTAAAAAGAATTACTGCTTTACTTGGGAATTTTCGGGTTGTATTTCGTTCAACCGTTTCAGGAAAGTGATCATGAATCCTATCCCTTTTTTCATTTCCGGCTTCCGGAATTGCATTAATGCCTTGAAAAGAGAGTACTCCTCAATATTTTCCATATCAAGATTTTTATAAATAGCCAAAGCATTATTAATAGCTTTCAACATGTCAGGCTGGGTGAGGTTCCTGAAAGTTTCCATAATGAAAACGATATTGTCGGACAGTGCTTTGATATCTTCTGCCTTAAAATGGGTGACGATGTTATCGAGCGACCTGCTGAGCTCGCGGAAAAAGTCGATATAACCTCTTTTTTCCAGTTCATTCAGCTTGCTTATCGCATCGAGACCCACCTGGTGAATGATCGGGCTGACATCTTTCAGGAAGTCATTGATACTCTCGAGTACTTCCAGAAACTCATTTATATTGCCAATATTTCTGATCAGCTTCAAGCCAATCCCTGCCAGCGCATCCGGGTCAACTTCCACCCCTGCTTTATCCAGCTGTATTACTGTGTTTTTAAAAACATCCTTCCCTATGATATAAGCATCATCGGCCAGGTCTTGTAACGACTGACGCGATTCCCGCTGGGCATATACCTCTTCCAGGATAAGATCCAGCTTTTGGTTGATCGCATCGATTTGGGCCTGAATAATTTCTTCTGACATGGGTTGTAGATTTAATACTATTCAAGTTTTTTACCAGCCATCGTCATCTGCGTGTCAATTGGCATTTCTTTTCCTTTCAGCAGGATGTTCCAGTAAATCCAGCGGAACAAGAGTTTCCCGTAATGATTCATCCGGGTTTCCTTTAACAAGCCAAAAGGACCAAGGCCTGGAAATGGGAAATGACCCGGCAATGGCTCTGTTTCGTAATTAAAGTCGATCAGGGCTCCCATGCCATGACCGGTTTCAATATAGCAGTTTGCATGGCCATCAAAACTTGCGGTGAACGGCCGGTTTTCGATATAGCAAAGGATGTTTTCGTGGAGGATCTCCGCCTGAAAATGAACTACAGATCCGGCTTTTGAAGTGGGAAAATTCCCCGCATCACCAATCACAAAAATATTCTCAAACTTTTCCGACTGAAGTGTGTGCTTGTTGGTCGGGACGAAATTGAAATCATCTCCCAGTCCGCTTCTTTCAATCATCTGGTCTCCGGTATGAACAGGGATCGTAACCAGCAGATCGAATGGAACTTCAGTGCCGCCATAGTCGATAATCTTTTTATTTTTGTTATCGACTTCAGCCAGGCTGAAATCAGTAACAAGTTTGATATTTTTTTCCTCAAGAAGATTTCCAAGCATTTGGGATGCTTTTGGTTTGGTAAAAGCACCCGAAAGGGGAGTGACATAGGTAATAGTGACTTTCTGACGCATTCCCCTCTCGATGAAGAATGCATCAGCAAAAAACGAAAATTCCAGTGGTGCTACCGGACATTTAATCGGCATTTCAGCGATATTTACCACCAGATTTCCTCCTTCCCAGGTTTTAAAAAACTTCTGCAACGCCAGGGCGCCCTTAAGGGTGTAGAAATCAAAAATGTTCTTATACCATAATTCTCCTTTTAGGCCCGGAGTCTCTTCAGGATTAATATGTGTACCTGTGGCAATTATCAAGATATCATAATTCAGGGCCTCACCATCTGCCAATAAAACCCTGTTTTGGCCGGTGTCAACCTTATCAATTTTTCCATAAATAAAGTTCACTCCATAGGGAATGAAATTATTTTTGGGCTTTATCACATCCCTTTCCTGGTACATGCCAAAAGGGATAAACAGGAAACCCGGCTGATAATAGTGGATTTTCTCCTGGTCAATGATCGTAATATGCCATTCGTCCCTGGGTAAATCTTTTCGCATCTTATTTGCCATGATGGTGCCGCCTGTGCCTGCACCTAAAATCAGAAGCTTTTTCATATTATGTGAAATTATTAACAGCAAATTTATAAATAATATGCCAATTGACATAGGTACAACTAAACATTACTGCAATTTAGACAGGTTTCTAAAGAAGGAGCAGGACGAGAATGGGAGGCTGGGCCATCTACTCGATTGCAGGCAGGCCTGATTATTTTGGTAATGATTTAAGGTACAATTCAGGAGAGAGTATTGAGAGATTACTATTTTGGTAGTCCTTTAAATTCCGGGTGATTAAAACTTTAATTTGAATATCTTTCTTTGCAGTTTCATTTTGAATGGAATCTTCGAAGTCCTTAAAATTAGACTTCAGGGAATCAAGAATTGCCTTTTTGGTTACATCAACTATTTCAACAACTTCTGCAAGTTGACTAAGCTTAGATATTACTTTTGAATGTGAGGAAAACTTTTTCAATAAGTAATAGCAGTTTGCAAAAGTTAGAGCTGAGACGCAAACCTGAATATTTTTGTATTCTGAAAGAGAAAGAATAATTGCAGCTTGCTCGGAGTAAGGCTTTCTATCAATAAGAAAATCGATAATTACATGTGTATCAACAAATACTTTTTGCATTATTTATTATATTTTTCAGAAAGAATCTTAGACAATTCGGTCTTATAATCGAAATCTTCAGGTGCTTTAAATGATCCCATAAGAGCTTTTACTTTTGGGCTAATACTAAAATCGTCTTTGTCAGAAGAGGTAATATTTTTCAAATAATTTTCTATCAGGTCAGAGAGACTTCTGCCTGAATTTTTCGCGTATCTCTTAGCTTTAATGATAATTTGGTTATCGATTGAAAGTGTCAATTTGGTATTCATATACGTGCTAATTAGAATGCAAATATACGTAATTAAATTATTTGAATTAAGTTATTTTATGTCGGGGTCATCTACGAATAAAGAACAAACAACTATCGCCATAACTCAGAAACCGGAAATCATGATCCAGGGCGTATTGATAGGCTTTTCGCCAGTCGTCACCGATAAAGGCTGCAATGAGCAGAAGTAACGTGCTCCGCGGCTGGTGGAAATTGGTGATGAGGATATCGGGAAAACGAAACCGGTAGCCCGGGGCGATCATAAGGTTTGTTTTGCCTTTCAGTGATGTTGAACCGGATTTTTTACATGCATTGATTACTGCATCAAGAGAATCTTCCCGGGTTATTGTAAATTCCCCGAGCAGATCATAAGGGTCCCATTGTCCGACATTCATAACAAGTCCGTCAGAAAGTCCGTTGATAACCTTAACGCCATGCCAGTAAAGGCTTTCCAGCAAGCGGGTGGTAGTAGTCCCGACTGCTATGATTGGTTTATGAAGGGATGTCCTAAGCGATTCTAATGATTCCACTGGTAAATAAACCTGTTCAGCATGCATTTCATGACCGCCAAGATTACCCGAGATCACAGGCCTGAACGTTCCGGCCCCTACGTGGAGGATGAATTTGAGAAAATCAATGTTTCTGTCTTTAAGCGAAGCTAACACTTCATCTGAAAAATGCAAACCGGCAGTCGGGGCAGCAACTGATCCATCATGCCTTGCATAAATAGTCTGATAAGTCACTTCATCCTGTCTGACCGGCTTCCGGTTTATGTAAGGCGGAAGAGGGATTTTGCCGAACTGTTCAAGGACTTCGGAGAAAGTCAGGCCGGCTGGTGTCCACCTGAACTGGATTTGTGAAGTGCCTCCTTCTATCTTCATCACCCTTTCGGCATAAATTTTAATTGATTGCCCGTTATGATCCACGGAAATTTCTATTATCCCTCCCTTCCATCTCTTTGAATTTCCAACCAGGCATAGCCATTCAGCCTTCTCCTTTTGCTGAAAAGCCTGTTGATGATCGCGAAAAGGGGCCAGGGGCTCCAGGCAAAAAATTTCGATATGGCTTCCCGACTTTTTATGAAATAATAACCGGGCATGAATTACCCTTGTTTCATTTAAAATGACAAGGCTGTCAGATGGGAGATAATGACCGAGGTTAAAAAAAATATCTTCAGAAACCTGTCCCTGCTTGTAAATCAATAATTTCGAATGATCGCGCCTTTCCAGGGGAAATTGTGCAATTCGATTATCAGGAAGGGGATAATCATAACTGTCGATACTCAGTAGTTTCGGATTTATTTCATCTTCCATCAGGCAATTCCGATTATTTTTCATGCAAAGATAAAAAACCCTCTTTGTTTTGTATTTTTGCCCATATACCCGCTTTTGATGAGAATCAAAAATAATATTCCCAACCTGATAACCCTGCTGAACCTGATCAGCGGCAGCATTGCCATTATTCTGGCCTTTTCCGGGGAAATGATCCTTGCTTCCTGGTTCATCATCCTGGCAGCAATCCTTGATTTTTTCGACGGTATGATAGCAAGGCTTTTAAATGCGCGGTCTGAAATAGGAGCCCAGCTTGATTCACTAGCCGATGTTATTTCCTTTGGCCTGGCCCCGTCTGTCATAATGTATCAGCTTATCCTGCAAAGCCCGGGCATTCCATCCTGGAGCGCGGCAAGTGTGCCGCTGCTCCCGTTTGCAGCATTATTACTGGTTGTCAGCGGTGCTTTCCGCCTCGCTAAATTCAATACCGACCCCAAACAGGAGGTCGAGTTTAAAGGTTTGCCGATTCCATCAACCGGGCTGTTTATTGCAGCACTGCCCCTGATCATTAACCAATACAGGGAATCGGAAGGGCTGATTAAATTTATCCAAAACCATTATACACTTTTAGCAATCATTCTTTTCCTGTCATGGCTGATGGTTTCAAACATTCCAATGATATCACTGAAATTCAAGTATTTAAAATGGAAAGGGAATACTTACCGGTTCATTTTACTGGGTTCATCTATCGTTCTGATTTTACTCTTTCAATATAGTGCAGTCCCTATGATCATCTTTTTATATATTATCCTGTCTGTTGCAGGTACTTATTCAACCAATAATTCTTCCTGAGGTTTCCTGATCGGGAATCCGGCATTTCTCCCTTGTGCCGAACCATTTGGCTCTGTTCCGCGCTATTATGTCGTAGATCCCATCTCTCCATGGGCGGGGAATGATCAGGAACATGGCAAAGACCGAATAGGGTAGCCCGAGATAACCGGCAATCTTTAAGACCGCCGTTGATTTCATAAAAAACCGGCCTTCGTCGTAGAAGATGATTGTATCTTCTTTTACTGGCTGATTTTGAAGTTGTTGAAGGAAGGCTAATGCATTATCCGATTGTAATGAAGCAAATTTTAGCCTTTTTTTATGATCTTTTTTAAGAAGGAAATCCACAGCTCGATTACACAGGACGCAAACTCCGTCGAAGAATACGATTTTTTGCCATTGATAAGGATTATTCATGTTTCTCATTTGCTTATATTAATTAAACAAAAAATAAGATAGATGGTTTTCAAGATATTAAAAACTTTGTATATTTACCAGCCTTTTCCACTTTATTAGTGTACTAACGGAAAACCCATATTATGACTGGAGAAAAAATCAAAAAGACAGGTGGACAGTTGAATGTACCTGATAATCCCATCATTCCTTTCATCCGGGGGGATGGCATTGGCCCTGATATTTGGGCAGCTTCAGTGCGTGTATTTGATGCTGCTGTTCAAAAAGCTTACAATGGGAAGCGTAAAGTATCATGGCTTGAAGTGTTTGCCGGTGAGGAATCTTTCAACCGGACCGGTGAGTGGCTTCCACAGGAAACCATTAATCATTTCCGGGAATACCTGGTTGGGATCAAAGGCCCGTTGACCACACCGGTTGGAGGGGGGATCCGTTCGCTGAACGTTGCCCTCAGGCAAACTCTCGATCTTTACGTCTGCCTGAGGCCGGTGAAATATGTTAAAGGTGTGCCGTCTCCTGTCAAACACCCCGAGTTGGTTGATATTGTTATTTTCCGGGAGAACACGGAAGATATTTACTCGGGCATAGAATGGAAAAGCAAATCTCCTGAAGTACAGAAGGTTATCCGCTTTCTCCAGGAAGAAATGAAAGTGAAGAATATCCGCTTTCCTGAAACTTCCGGTATCGGGATCAAGGCGGTCTCTGAGGAAGGGTCAAAGAGGTTGATCCGTGCCGCAATCCAGTTTGCCCTCGCTGAAAACAGGAAATCGCTTACCCTGGTTCACAAAGGCAACATCATGAAATTTACTGAAGGGGCATTTATGAATTGGGGTTACGAACTGGCTTGTAACGAATTCCGGGATCATATTGTCACCCAACGGGAAAGCTGGATTTTATCCAATGTCGATAAAAATTCGGGTATAAGCGTCGAAGAAAATGCCAAACTTATTGAGCCTGGATACTATATGATGACCCCGGACCAGCAAAAAGCTGTGAGAGATGAGATTTTGGATTGTTTGAAACTGATGTCAACGCATGGCAATGGCCAGTGGAAAAAGAAACTGCTGATTAAGGACGCTATTGCGGATATCACGTTGCAGCAGGTTTTAACCAGGGCTAATGAGTTTGATGTGGTGGCCACCCTGAACCTGAATGGCGATTATATCTCCGACGCCCTGGCTGCGCAGGTTGGCGGGATCGGTATCGCCCCGGGGGCCAATATCAATTACGACACCGGTCATGCGATCTTTGAAGCAACCCATGGAACTGCACCTAAATACGCAGGCCTCGACCAGGTGAATCCCGGATCGGTGATCCTGTCGGGTGCCATGATGTTCAAATACCTGGGCTGGCATGAGGTTCATGACCTGATCTGGAAAGGTCTTGAAATTACCATTTCACAAAAGAAAGTCACTTATGATTTCCACCGGCAGATGGAAGGAGCTGCTTTATTGAAATGTTCCGAATTTGCCACCGCAATCATTGAGAATATGAAGTGATAGAAAAGTCTAAATTGATCAAACATTTTCTATATTAGCGCGTTAAAGAAGATATGACTGTAAGACTGTAAGACTGTAAGAAAATTAACTACAAATCAATTTATTCATGATAGGACTAAAAGAGAAACTTCGGCAAAAAATTGAAGAATGGAGACCAAGAACCAAACGATTGGTTGAAGAATTTGGTGATGTCGTGATCGACCAGGTCACCGTTGAAAAACTTATTGGCGGGATGAGGAACCTGAAAGTTCTTATTACTGATATATCCTATCTGGACCCGAATGAAGGCATCCGTTACCGGGGATATACTTTGCCGGAGGTGATAGAAAAGCTCCCAAAACCTAAGGGTGCTGAAATGCCTTACGTTGAAGGAGTTTGGTATTTATTGCTGACAGGGGATATCCCGACTCAACAGGACGTAGAAGAAGTTGTGGAAGAGTTCCAGAAAAGAAGGATACTACCGAAAGTCATATACGATGTGATTGACGCGGCGCCTTGCTGTAATCACCCGATGACTACCTTTGCTTCCGCTATCCTGGCTTTACACCCGGAATCTTTTTTTGTTAAGAAGTATAATGCCGGCATTTCAAAGTCTGAATATTGGGACCCGATGTTCGAAGATTCCATGAACCTGTTGGCGAAGCTTACTGAAATTGCCACCTATATCTATACTAAGCTTTACCGGGATGGGAAACGCATTCAATCCAACCCGAACCTTGATATGGGCGCCAATTTTGCTTTCATGATGGGTATTAAACCTCCATATGATGATGTTTCACGCATGCATTTCATTCTTCATGCCGACCATGAAAGCGGCAATGTGAGTGCACATACCGGGCATCTGGTTGCCAGCACCTTATCTGATGTATATCTATCCATTGCAGCGATGATCAACGGTTTAGCCGGCCCGTTGCACGGATTGGCCAACCAGGAAGTACTGCGCTGGTTGCAGGACCTTCGTGAACAACTTGGCGGTGATGATCCCACGGAGGAAGCTGTCAGGCAATATGTCTGGGAAACCCTCAATACTGGTCATCTTATCCCTGGATACGGCCATGCCGTATTGCGTAAAACCGATCCGAGGTATCTGATCCAGAGGGAATTCAGCCAGAAACATATGGCAGATGATCCGCTTTTCAAATATACCGACCTGCTTTACAAAGTGGTTCCCGAAATCCTTGCAGAACAGGGAAAGGCTAAAAATCCATGGCCAAACGTCGATGCGCAGTCCGGAATAATCCAATGGCACTATGGCGTCAGGGAATACGATTTTTACACCGTATTGTTTGGCATTGGAAGAGCTATTGGTATTTGCGCCAATATCATCTGGGATCGTGCTTTGATGTATTCCCTTGAGCGCCCTAAATCCATTACTACAGAAATGCTTGAGGAAATGGTGGGGATTAAGAAGAAGGGAGTTCCACAATAAATTTTGTTCCCTCTCCAATTATGCTTTCACAGCTGACTTTGCCTTTCATCGCTATTGTATATTTATAAACAATAGCCAATCCCAGTCCGTCCTGGAAAAGCTCCTGATCTATCATAGAGGTTTGCCGGTTATATTGGTCAAATATTTTATGGATCTTTTCCTGTTCAATACCAGGCCCTTCATTCTGGATAGTAAACAAAATATTTCCTTTTTTTTCAATCAGATGAATAGTGATTGATCTTTCCTCAGGGGTAAATTTGACGGCATTGGACAGTAAATTATCGAATATCTGGGTCACATAAACCCGGTTTAGTTTTGCTGCAATATCGGATAAATCCACCTTCAGCCGGATCCCTTTTTGTTCAATAAAATAACGGTAGTTTTCGATCAGTTCTTCAAGAATTGCCCGTATATTCAGCGGTTCCATCTTTAATTCAAAAACTTTTGATTCGATGGTGCTGACATCAAGAATTTCATTAATAAGATTGTTTATGCGCCTGATGCTGTTCCGGATAATGGCCAGGCCTTCCCGTTCGGTCTCATCGACATGCCCTTCGCGTGCATCCAACATTTCTGCCATGCAAAGGCTGCTGGTCAGAGGGTTTTTTATTTGATGAATGACTGTGCTGATAAGGTGATTTTTTTCTTCATTCAGCTTGGTCAGGTCATAATTCTGCTGCTCCAGTAAGACCTTTTGCTGGGAAATGCTTTCGCTTTGTTTTTCGATCAGATCTTTTTGCCGTTGAATCTTCAGGTAGCTTTTCGACAGCTTCTCTTCCAACACGTTCATGTCGCGCATTCTATGGATTAATTCCCTTAAAACTCCCCTGAGAATGTCAGGGTTACCTGCTGCATTCCGGTAAAAATCACGGTAATCAAGCCGGAGCAGCAAACAATTCTCGTCGGCTGTAACGGAAGCTGACCGGGTCCGCTGATCGATCAGGGCGTATTCGCCAAATACCTGCCCGGAAACCAGTCTGGCAAGAACATGATTCCCGTCGTGAACCCTTACTTTACCGCTTGCAATGATAAAAACCGCATCCCCTTCCTCACCTTTGCGGATGATGGTGCTTCCTTTTAACACTTCTTTTTCGGTAAGTGACGAAGCCATTTCCATCAGAACATCCTTGCCTGCTCCATCGAAAATAGGCAATTTGCTTAAAAACTCGAATTTTTCTTTGTCAGGCAGCAAGGCTGTTGATTTACTATTAATTGTCAAATTTAGTTAAAATAGGGATAAAAACATTATTCTATAGACGATGAACCGGCCTGAAGGTTACTTCTGTATCTATCAATATGATAGATTATTTCAGGGAAAAAGGCCCTGAATTCGTTTTCATATAAGGCATAATCGGCCTTCAGGTCCTGGATTGCATTCTCCATTCCTGAGGGGTGGCTTGTACGCCTCGACATTCCGTTAAATACCTTTTGAAGACTGTTGAGGTCACGATAACCGACCAGCCAGTTTTGGGTGATCATAAAAGGCAATATCCGTTTTGATCTGGGTGGAAGCAGGTGAAAGCGGCGGACAAGAAGGAAATACGTCCGGGCGACAAGCTGCTGCAAGTTTTCATAAGAAAAATCAGACCAATATTTAGCCAGGAAATGGTCATAATAAAGGTCGACAATAACACCTGCATACATCCGGTAATTAGCTGACAGGCGGCTTTTACTGGTTTTAAATACCGGGTGCTGATCTGTAAAACGGTCAATTTCACGGTGAAGCCTTATCCCACGCTCCATTCCTTCAGGGAAATTCTGTAATGAATTTCCTTTTACAGCATCAGCTACAAAATTTCCCACAATTACATCTTCTTCTTTCCCGGAAAGGTATAAATGGGCTAAAAAATTCATTTTTTTTATTACAAATTTATTTTATATTTGTCATTAAGCCATCTATAATTAAATTAGGAGAAAAACGCATGGAGAAGATGCTTCTGTTGGGCAATGAAGCTATAGCACAATCAGCCATAGATGCTGGACTATCAGGGATATATGCTTATCCTGGTACCCCATCTACTGAAATCCTGGAATATGTTCAAAGGTCAAAAGAAGCCAGGGAGAAAAAAATACATTCAACCTGGTCAACTAATGAGAAGACAGCCATGGAATCGGCATTGGGGATGTCATATGCCGGAAAAAGGACGATGGTTTGTATGAAACATGTCGGGCTTAATGTTGCTGCCGATCCATTTATTAATGCTGCCATAACTGGCACAAACGGCGGCCTGATCGTCGTGGCAGCCGATGATCCTTCCATGCACTCCTCGCAGAATGAGCAGGATTCCAGGTTCTATGGCAAATTTGCCATGATCCCCATCCTTGAGCCAACCAACCAACAGGAAGCCTATGACATGGTGCGCTATGGATTCATGATTTCGGAGAAATACGGCATCCCGGTGCTGTTAAGGATTACTACCAGGCTTGCACATTCCAGATCAGGGATTACACGTTATGAAAGCCTGCCACAAAATGAGGTTCATCTTCCCGGAAATCCCAGGCAGTTCATTTTATTACCGGCTAATGCACAAAAGCAATATAAATCCCTGCTGCATAACCAGGCACTTTTCGAAGAGGAATCTGAAATTTCTTCTTTCAATAATTATAAGGAAGGTCGTGATAAAAGTCTGGGTGTTATTGTTTGTGGCATTGCATATAATTATCTGTTCGAAAATTTTCAGGAGGATGAATTTCCTCACCCGCTTCTGAAAATCGGCCAGTACCCTCTGCCTTACAATCTTATCCGGAGGATTTATCAGGATTGTGGAAGCATTCTGGTTCTTGAAGAAGGATACCCGATACTGGAAGAATTGCTGCGAGGAATACTTGATAACGGGAAAAAAATACTTGGCAGGATGGATGGCACCGTTCCCCGTGATGGAGAGCTTAACCCGAATATAGTTGCGCGTGCTCTTGGATTAAAGGAAGAGTATGGTTTGCCGGTCCCGCCAGTCGTAAAATCCAGGCCGCCTTCCCTTTGCAAAGGGTGCCCGCATATTTATTCTTATAATGCCTTGAATGAAGCATTGAGTTTTTACTCGAAGGGCAGGGTTTTTTCCGATATCGGCTGTTACACACTGGGTGCGCTGGAACCCTATGGGGCCATAAATACATGTGTGGATATGGGAGCGTCCATTACCATGGCCAAAGGGGCTGCTGATGCGGGATTTGTCCCGGCCGTCGCGGTAATCGGCGACTCTACCTTTACTCATTCGGGCATGACAGGGCTTCTGGATGCCATAAATGACAAGTCACCAATTACCGTTATGATACTCGATAACGCTACGACGGCCATGACAGGCGGGCAGAAATCGGCAGCAACAGGTAGGCTGGAAGATATCTGCCTGGGGCTTGGTGTTGAGAAAGAACATATTCATGTGGTCAATCCTTCACCTAAATACCATGAGGAAAACTTACAGATTATCAAGGATGAAATCAATTATCAGGGTGTTTCAGTAATAATCCCAAGACGTGAATGCATCCAGACGGTTGCCAGGAAGATCAGGGATGATAAAAAGCAAAAGCAACAGGAAGAAGTCATGGAATAAAGTAATATGAAAAAGGATATTATTCTTGCAGGCATTGGCGGTCAGGGTATTCTGTCCATAGCAGCAGTCATAGGAATGGCTGCGCTCAACTCGGGATTACAACTTAAGCAGGCCGAGGTGCACGGCATGAGCCAGCGGGGAGGTGATGTTCATTCAAACCTTCGCATTGCCGACCACAAGATCTATTCTGACCTCATTCCTTATGGCAGGGCTGATATGATCATATCCGTTGAACCGATGGAATCTTTACGGTATTTACCCTGGTTATCCAAAGATGGCTGGCTGATCTCCAATAATGTCCCGCATGTCAATATATCTGATTATCCGGATATGGATCAGGTATACCTGGCCATTGAAGCCGTTAGCCAGCATGTACTGATCAATGCGGACCAGGTTGCCAAAGACCTGGGCATGACCCGGTCGGCGAATATGGTTATTCTCGGTGCGGCCTCACCCTGGCTGGGAATTAAATATGAAGAGCTTGAAAATGCAGTTAAAAATATTTTCGCTTCAAAAGGCGCTGATATTGTCGGCCAGAACCTGAAAGCGCTCGCTGCAGGCATGGACTTTGCCATGAAGCACCATTCCTGATATTTCCATTCCAGTTAACTTTACAACTTCTCATCTTTTTAGAGAAATCTTCCAATTAATTTTTATATTTTTGGCCACTGGCTTTCATCAGTCTGTTAATTTCATGAAGCAAAAGCTGATCTTAGGTTTACTCATTCTGCTGATTCTCGGGATTTTGGCGCTTATTCCTTATTTGATCGGCTACTATGGCGAGAAACCTGCTGTTATTACTGAAACCATCGACTTTCCTGCTGAACAACATTTCGAATATGGTATCAATTGCGATTCCCTGAGGATCGAAAGAGGGGTAGTACGCAAGAACCAGTCATTATCTGAAATACTTTCTTTCTATGATATCGGGAGTGAAATCATTCACCAGATTGCCAGTATGTCCAGGCCTGTTTTCGATGTAAGGAAAATGAAAGTGGGGAATCCATATACTATCTTGTTTTCAAAAGATACCGTCCCGGAAATGCTTTATTTTATTTATGAAGAGGATGCTGTTTCCTATATCACTTATGGATTGGAAGATAAAATCACGGTAAAAAAAGGGGAGAAGCCCCTGATCAGGGACGTGAAGACTACCAGTGGCATCATCGAAACCTCCTTATGGAACGCAATGGTTGAACAAGGCGATGATCCGGGCCTGGCAAGCGAATTGTCGGAAGTCTATGCCTGGACGATAGATTTTTTTGGGATTCAAAAAGGGGATTATTATAAAGTTGTTTATGAAGACTTAAAGGTGGAGGGGAAATCAATTGGCGTTGGAAAAGTCCTGGCTGCCTGTTTTCATCACATGGGCTCTGATAATTATGCTTTTCGTTTCGGAACAAAAGGTGAGACGGGGTATTATGATGAAAAAGCGCAAAATCTTCAGCGTGCATTTTTAAAGGCCCCCTTACGTTTTAAACGCATCAGTTCCAAGTTCACTTACAGCAGGATGCATCCGGTATTGAAGATCAGGCGGCCTCACCTCGGTGTCGACTATGCCGCTGATTATGGGACACCGGTGCAGACTATAGGCGAGGGAACGGTAATCGATAAGGGGTGGGATAAGAAAGGTGGTGGAAACTATATAAAGATCAAGCACAATAGCGCCTACACCACTTTATATATGCACCTTTCAGGCTTTGCCAAAGGAATTAAAGCAGGAGCGAGGGTTCACCAGGGAGATATTATCGGTTACGTTGGAAGTACGGGTTTATCAACAGGCCCGCACCTGGATTTCAGATTTTTTAAAAACGGCCAGGCGGTAGATCCTTTAAAAGTTGAATCCCTGCCTTCAGAGCCTGTTGCCAGGGAATACCTGGAAGAGTTCAATCATCTGAAGGACTCTTGGAAGATTACACTTGATTCATTGGTGGTTGTCAGATTCTCTACGCCCGAAATGTAGTGTCCCCATGCAGAAATAGCTACTTTATCATAAAAAAAGGCTGTCTCAATTGCGAGACAGCCTTTATTATAACAAAATAATGATTTCTTATGGGATCGGAGTATATTCCTCATCCATTACCCTATTCCCTGAAGCTCCTACATAGAAATAATACAGGTAGAAGTGGCCGTTTGCAGGGTCAAAATAGGACCTTTTATCTGTTTGTGCAAACATATCTGTTGGTGCACCATTGGAGAAAGACACATCATTTGTGGCCGGGTCAATAGTGATAGTCACTGAGTATCCTGCTGCGCCTAAGTCACCTGCAGGTATCGAACAGGAATATGCACTTAAAGGCGTAAGGAATTTCTCTTCGTTAATAGGCCTGTCGCCTGCAGTCGGGTGATGAAACACACCGACGCATTGATAGAATCCGGCATATATATTGGCTACAGCAATGCCGGTAACAGAATTATTAACTACTTTACGCCCATCAGACGCCATAACGCTTATATATGATAATTCCCAGGAATCACCAATTGGCAGCAATGTTTCATCTGATGGGAGACCTTCTCCATCAAGTACCAGATCTTTTTTAAGATCCGCATAAGTGATAGAATAGGTCTTAACAATCTCTTCTGTTACATTTGCAGAAGCCACATCAATGGTACTCATTAATACTTGGTTGGATTCTGAGCCGGCAGCCAGGCTTATATATTTATTATATACTTCAATCGTGGTAATACCAGGGCCCATAGGAATAGTAACAGAAATGTTTACCGTAGGAGTAGCTCCTAGTTTATAAGGGATACTTCCTGTTGGGATAACTAATCCTCCTGTTTTCGCATCTTTCGTTACAAGATCTTCTGATTTATTACATGCGTTGACGAGGAATCCAAGCGCAGCAAAAACCAGCAGGAACAATTTTATTTTTGATTTCATATGATTGAATTTTAAATTTTAAGTATTATTTGAGAGAAATTCATTAATCCAAATCCCACCATACGCGAGTGTTCAAATCATCAGGTCCTCCTAACAAGGTAACACCTTCAGCGAGACTAGACGGATTTCGTGCTGCTTCATCTGTTGGATAAGGAACGCGTACAGGAATTTTCCCATCATTCATGCCTTCTGCAGCAGGAGTGAGTACCGGGTAACCGGTCCTGCGCCATTCAAACCAGGCTTGCAGTCCCTGGTCAAACGTAGCAGCCCATCTTTGGGTAGCAATGAGTTGCATTCCATTGCCGGCATCCCAGCCATAAATATCATTAGCAATGAAGTCAGCGGCAAGGGAGTCGGATGTCCATTCCGGGCTGGCCAGATAACCGGCGTTATCAACAGCTGCAACCAGGGCATCGCCAAACTGAGCATAGGAACCATATATACCAGCATAGTAAAAGGTTTCGGCATCACCTGAAATGTAATTTTTAAATGCAGCTTCAGCAAGGATAAACTGCAGTTCTGCATAGCTCATTAACATGCCGGGAGGCATTGGAGTGCCTGCTGCCATAGCAGTAAAGTAGTTTCCCAGTTTAGAGGTATATTTTATGCCATTTCCGTTATAAGATGCAGCCTGTGATGAGGTCAGCCCATTTGGCATACCTTCCCAGGTATCGTTATCATCGAGATCTGCATAAATAGCTATTCTCCAGTCAGCTTTTGGAGAAAGAGCCCACATCATGTCGGTGATAGTCTTACTTACCCTGTGGTCATCACGCGTTTTCCTGTTTTCGTTAAGCGGGTGATTATTCGGGAATGAGCCTAAATATTGCAGTGCCGCATTATCCTCATTGCTTTCAAAAATGGGGTATGTTGCAGGGTCATTAACTATTTTGCTCATCTCAGTCGTGGCAAAAGCTTCATCTCTTCCCGACATCCTCAGCAATAATCTCAACCTAAGTGAGTTTGCGAACTTTTTCCATTTTGTGATGTCATTATTAAAGAGAATATCTCCTGCGATTGCATCACCATCAATGGTAAGTAAAGTATTAGCTGTATCAAGTTTTGCAATGATATCCCTGTAAATAGACTCTTGTGAATCATATGGAGGGAGAGTGTTCAAAGCACCAGTCCAGGCATTGAAGTAAGGAACTGGCCCGTGAAGGTCGGTAATAACTGATGTGATATAAACCTTCAGTACCAGTGCAACGCCTTTATAATTATCATGTTGCCTGGCAACAGCGGTATTATAAAGTGTTGTAACACACATACCAGGCCCTGCATAAAAATTAGACCAGGTAGCATTTACCACGGATGTGCGGTATATATAGCGGTCTTCATCGGTGTACTGAACTTTAGCTTCGTGTTGAACCCAGCAATTGCCCATTTCTTCACCCAAAAAGATCTCCTGTACCCTGTCAGTAGTCATTTCAATAACATTTGTCAGGAGCATATCGGGGGCCGCCTTGTCCAATCCGGCATTATTCGGATCTGTATTGATATCTTCAAAATTCTTTGTGCAAGAATCGAATATGAAGAGGAACGCTGCTAGTATCGCTGCAATTCCGACAATTCGTTTTATTTTCATGTTATTTTCAATTTAAGTGTTACTAGAATTTCAAATTAATATTAAAACCAAGACTTCTTGCTGACGGGAGCTGGCCAAATTCCAAACCCTGGACATTGCCATTCGTGAATGAGGTTTCCGGATCAACATGAGGGACGGTGCTGTATAATATTGCCAGGTTACGTCCGACGATCGAGATATTTATACCTTTGATCGGGAAGTTGCCAAGATTCTTAAAAGTATATCCGAGACGCACTTCGCGCAGTTTGACATAACTTGCATCAAAAATACTACCGGCAGGGATGCTGTTTGTGAATGCAGCATGGTTATACTCTTCAGCAGTAACCACCACATCATTGGGTACATAAGTAATATTGCCATCAGCATCCTCAACCTCTTTAACGCCGATACCAACAATACCACCTTCTCTTCCAATCAGCGTTTCTTCGATAGCTCCGGCATATCTTCCCCATGCATTGGTCATGCAATAAACATCTCCACCCATATGGACATCAATTAAGAAACTTAAATCAAATCCTTTAAAGTTGAATTCATTGTTTATACCACCAATCCAGTCAGGCTGGTAATTACCCAGGATTTTAAGGTCCCCTTTGACTGGAACTCCATTTCTGTTAATAATATTTCCGTCAGGGTCGCGTAGGTAATCAGCACCATACAACGATCCATAAGGTTGGCCTGGAATTGCCATTACTTTAAGATCCCAATAGGTTCCTAATTCATACTGCTCAACGCCTTCCGCTAATGAAACAACTTCGTTCTTGTTTTTTGCAAAGTTTAAGTAAATATCCCAGTTAAATCCTTTGTCAGATTTGACAGGAGAAGCACCAAGGGTGATTTCGATACCGCTATTATCAATCTGACCGGCGTTAATAAACTTAGATGTATAACCGGAACTTGCTGAAACCGGGATGGCGATAATCTGATTCTTGGTCTGCTGGTTGTAGTAAGTAAAATCCAGGCTGATCCTGTTCAGGAAGAACTTTAATTCAGCACCTGTTTCGAATCCATAGACTTTTTGAGGCTTCAGTTCAGGATTCGGAAGACCGTCAGGCACATATTGATTCAAATATTTTGTAGCCGAGTTCCATCCTGAACCAAAACTTAATACAGGAAGAAGATTATACGGATCGGTATCACTACCAACTACGGCATAGCCAACTCTAACCTTGGCATACGACAGAACCTTATTATCCATCTTGGCAAGATCAGTTATTACAGCGCTTAACGTAAATGAAGGATAGAAGTACGACCAGCTTTCCTTAGGCAATGTACTCGACCAGTCATTTCTTCCCGTAAATTCAAGGAATAAGGCATTTTTAAATCCTAACTGTCCTGAAAAATACAAACTATGAATACTCTTTTCACGGAAAAAACTGGTTGATCTTAAAGCAACTTTGGAGTTAGCCAGGGTATAAACATCTGCAACCGCTAATTCATCTGCTGCCCCAAAAGTCCGATGGAAATTCTGATTCATGATGTTGCCCCCAAGGTTTACATTTAAATCAAAATATTCACCCAGGCCCTTGTCAAACATGATCAAAGCATCCGTATTGATTTCCTTAAAAGTAGAGAGGGCTTCATCATAAAATCCATTTGGATTATCCATATCTCCATAAGCTGCTCTTTCAGTGCTTAAATTGCTGTAATTGTCGATACCGGTGCGAACAAATGCAGAAAGGTTTTCGGTAAATTTGTATAATACCTTTGCATTTCCGAAGAGCCTGTCCCTGTCAAGCGTATTTAAGTTCTCGTTAAGAGTGAAATAAGGATTATTATGATAATTATAATTCCAGTTGTATTTTGATCCATCAGGGTTTGTATAATTCTTCAGATCAGAATAATTTACCTGCCTTGATGCCCAGATAAACTGTTGAAACACATTCTGTGCATCATATCCGTATGCTGGTAAATTATCACTAGTTGCCGAAACGTAGTTAACAGACCCGGAGATGTTCAATTTATCGGTTGCATTGGCTGAAGCACCAAAAGCGAGTGTGTTTTTTTTGTAATCCGTATTCGGGAGCATACCTGTTTGATTCATATTAGTGTAGGATAAACGGAAATTCGCATCCGTGTAACCACCAACTATTGCTAAATTCGTAGTGGTAGTAACACCTGTTTCCAGGAAATCCTTAATGTTGTCAGGATGTGAAATCCAGGGAGTTGCTGTACGCACGCCATCGACTATCGGAGAATCATATTGAGGAAGCATTAGACCTGCATCCAGTTTTGGTCCCCAGCTTTCATCGACTCCGTCTTTGGTACCACCACCGGCTCCATCCACATAGGAGAATACGCCTTCCGCACCCTGTCCGTATTCATTCTGGTAATCCGGCAGTCTTAATGGTCTTTCAAAAGTGGTTGAATTTGACAATTCAATGTTCAGACCTTTTCTTGTTGTACCTGAAAGGGAGCCGGATTTAGTAGTGATCAGAATAACCCCGTTAGCTGCTCTTGAGCCATAAAGGGCTGCAGCATTTGGTCCTTTCAAAACGGAGATACTTTCAATATCATCCGGGTTGATATCGGCTGCTCCATTACCTCTGTTCGTTCCATTGTTTTTACTGACGACTCTTCCTTTTCCGCCTAATCCGTCTCCGGCAGCAAAATCATCATTATTTATGGGTATACCATCAACAACAAACAGAGGCTGGTTGTTGCCTCCTAATGAACCGGCTCCGCGGATCACAATACGTGATGAAGATCCAACGGCGCCTGAAGAATTTGTGATCTGAACACCGGCTATTTTTCCGCTGAGTGAATTGACGATGTTCGTTTCCTTGGCCTTGGCCAATTCTTCGCCTTTCATGTCCTGCACGGCATAACCAATTGATTTCTTTTCACGTGAGATACCTAATGCCGTGACGACCACTTCGTTTAGCCCGACCACGTCATCTTCCAAAGTGATATTAATGACGGCCCTTCCGTCAATTTTTTCCTCTCTGGTCAACATCCCGACAAATGAAAAGATAAGCTCATTATAGCCTGCAGGAACAGTCAGTACAAATTTGCCGTTAATGTCGGTAACTGTCCCTGTCAGTGTGCCTTTGACAACAATAGAAACCCCTGGAAGAGGTGTCCCGTCTTTGGCATCCGTTACCGTCCCTTTGACTTCCATTTGAGCCAAAGCGGCATGCATTCCTACGAATAGTAGAAACACGAAAAAAAGTGTAAATTTTCTCATAGAAGTAATTTTTGGTTAATTGAATATTTGAATTCGCTTCTGTTAGTGCAATATTACAATAATATTAATTTATTCACAATTAATTTTTAAGAATTATTTAACCAAAAATTAACAAAATGGTAATATTATTCTCTGATCGCGTGATAGATAAGTGGTAATAAATTTTAAAAACTGACTATTTATTTATATACAGTCTAGTTTCATGGAAAATCGGTAGAGCATGTATTTAATAACTGAGATGTCATCTCAATTGTAGCATCTCCTAGAAAAATGAGCGATTCCAAGGATGAAAATAAACCCGGTATGGATCAGGTAGCGTAACCAGTCAAAATTAAGAAAGGCCAGATCCAGGGAAAAGATGATAAGCGCCGCAACAAAAAAAAGGTAAAATCCAACTTTACGTTTAAGCAGGAAAAGGATTATCCCGGCAGTGGCAGCGGTATATAATGCTGCTCCAGCTATTACAAACCAGCGGAAAAAATATGGAGAGGGGTCTTCAGGTCCATAGTAGGAACTGATGGCTTGGTTAATATTTCGGGAAAACATTAATCCGGCAAGAAAAATCAAGGCCAGGATCAGAAAATAAGTCAGTGCCATGGATAATATTATCCTGCACAAAAAAGACCTTTTTTTTATCCTGGCTGGAGGCAGCTTTTCCTGTAAATCAGGTGAACTCATTTCAATAATTGTCATGTGAAAATGAACAAGCTAAGATAGGGATTATTCCAAACAGCCGATCTCTTTTTCGACTTCATTTAGTATTTCGCAGGATTTGACCAGTGCCTTCATGGTGTTATGGTCGTCGTAAAGCGGGCGGTCGATATCAAGGAAAGTAACATGTTTACGAATAACTTCCTTTGCTTTTGTCACCCCTTTACCGAACGTGAATTCACGGAAATCGAGGGCCTGTGCGGCGGCCATCAATTCTATCCCCAGGATACCATAAGCATTATCCAGGATCTGGAAATTCTTCAGGGCCACATTCATGCCCATGGAGACGAAATCTTCCTGGTCGGCTGCGGCCGGGATCGATTGGATCGAAGCCGGTGCGGACAGGATCCTTTGTTCCACGATCTGCATATCGGCCGTGTACTGGCTAAGCATCAGGCCGGAAAACATACCTGCACCTTTGGTCAGGAAAGCCGGCAATCCGACACTGAGGGCAGGATTTACCAACCGGTTCATCCTTCTTTCAGACAGCACGCAGATCATAGTGATAGCAGCACCTGCCATATCCATCGGCAATGCTACCGGGCTTCCCTGGAAATTAGCCCCGGTTAAGGTAAGGTTCTCTTCAGGAAAGAAGATAGGATTGTCGCCAACACCGTTCAGTTCTGTTTCAACCTGTTTTACAGCCCATGCCATAGCATCGTGAGCCGTGCCGATCACCTGGGGTGTCGAACGCATCGAATAAGCATCCTGAACCTTGGATTTAATTTTCCCTTCAATAAGGTCGCCGCCGGATATAAGCTTGTTAATGGCGCCGGCACTCCGGATTGCTCCTGAAAAGCCTCTTACTTCATGCAGCTTGATATTATATGGCTTCATATTGGCCTTGAGCGCTTCGAGCGACATGGCCGCGGCGATTTCAGCCTGTTTCAGCCAGTTGTTGGCATCGTAAAGAAAGATTGCGCTCATGGCGGTCATCACGTTAGAGCCATTTATGGTGGCCAGTCCGTCCCTGGCCTGCAAACCAGGCACCGGGATGCCGGCCCTGTAAAGTGCTTCTTTGCCATCAAGCAATTCACCTTTATAATATGCTTTGCCTTCACCCATCATCAATAAGGCGATCTGCGACATTGGCGCAAGGTCCCCGCAAGCGCCAACAGATCCCTTCTGGCAAACATAAGGCGTTACCTCTTTGTTGAGCATTTCCACCAGGGTTTGGGTGATAGCCAGGCGCATACCTGAATTGCCGTGCGCATGTACATTGATCCTGCCCACCATGGCGCCCCTTACCCACTCGATAGGCATTGGGTCTCCGATACCGGCCGCATGATTATATATAAGGTATCGCTGGAATTGCTGAACCTGTTCATCAGTCAGCACCATTTCCGAGAATTCACCGATCCCGGTATTGACCCCGTACATGATTTCACGGGCAACGATTTTCTTTTCCAACATGGCACGGCAGGCTTCGATCCTTGTGACCGCATCCGGGTGAAGTTCAACTTTTTCATTGTGACGGGCCACATTGACCACGTCTTCTATGGTGAGGCCGGAGCCTTTTATAACTAGGGTCATAAATTATAATTTTGAATGTTAAATGTTGAATTTTGAATTAATGTATTATTTGTGAACAAGAAGTGAATTTTAAATATCGAATCCTGAATTCAACATTTAAAATTCAACATTCAACATTTCAATAGAGTGCTGTGCGGTTGATCTTGATCTTAAACTTTAAAATCCAGCTATACATAAATTGGAGGTCAATTTGCACAAAATTAGAAAAATATTCACTATTGTCCGATTAACTTTTGTTTATCCCCAACAGGGAATTAAATCCAAATCGTATTCCACACTGCTACAACACTTTATCTGCTACGCAGAATTCGCCGTAGGTGATTTAGTATGGTAGAACAAAAGTTGCCCCATAAAAACAATTACCTCGTAGAGGTTTTAGTATCCTTAAACATGCTGATCAGCTGTTCAATTGTAAGGGCAAACTGCTCGCCTGATTTCATGTTTTTCACGGTAAGACTGCCACTGCTGATCTCATCTTCCCCGATTAACACAACATAAGGGATTTGTTTCTGGTCAGCATATTTCATTTGCTTTTTCAGCTTTCCGGGGTCCGGGTAAATTTCCGTGACAATCCCGGATTCACGCAACTGAACGGCAAGCCGGAGGCAGTATTTTTCTTCCTTTTCACCAAAATTGACAAATAAAACCCGGGTTTCTGAAACATCGTGTTCAGGGAACCGGTTTAAAGCAAGCAATACATCGTAAATCCGGTCAGCGCCGAAGGAGATCCCGACCCCTGAAACACCCGGGAGACCGAAAACGCCTGTCAGGTCATCATATCGTCCACCCCCGCAAATACTTCCAATCTCAACTTCGTTTGACTTAACTTCAAAAATAGTCCCGGTGTAATAATTCAGCCCGCGGGCAAGGGTAATATCCAGTTCACAGCCATCTACAATACCCAGGATTTCCAATCTTTCATAAATAGTGCGCATTTCGCTGATTCCCTGAATCCCCTGAGCAGACCCTTCCAGCATGGCCTGCAGGATTTGGATTTTTTCCCTATAATCTCCTTCCAGGTTCATGAAAGGGATGAGTTTGCCAATTTCGCCGGGTGTGAACCCTTTAGTAATAAGTTCTTCCTGAACTTTTTCCAGGCTAATTTTTTCCAGTTTGTCAAGGGCAACGGTAAGGTCTGTAAAACGGTCCGGCACGCCTGCTATTTCAGCCATTCCGGCCAGTATTTTCCGGTTATTCAGTTTTGTAATCACCCGGACATTGAGATTTTTGCAAATGTCATGAATGATCTGAACGAGTTCCACTTCATTCATTAGCGAATCGCTGCCGATCACATCCACATCACACTGGTAAAACTCCCTGTATCTCCCTTTCTGGGGTTTGTCGGCCCGCCAGACGGTCTGGATCTGGTAACGCTTGAATGGGAAGGTGATTTCATTCAGATGCTGAACCACGAAACGGGCAAACGGGACAGTCAGGTCATACCGCAATCCTTTTTCAGCGATCTTTTGCGTCAACTGGCTGAGGTTTTCTTTATCTACTTCACCAATTGCAATATCAGACAAATAGTTACCGGAGTTAAGTATTTTAAAGAGGAGTTTATCTCCTTCATCACCATATTTTCCGGTAAGTGTGGACAAGTTTTCCATAGCCGGGGTTTCGATAGGGACATATCCATAATGGCTGAACACTTTCCGGATATGCTCAAAAATATAATTTCGCCGCATCATTTCCTGCGGTGTAAAATCCCTTGTGCCTTTCGGGATGGTATATTTTTCCCCCATGATAAACTTATTTTCAGGATTTAACTTCGATCAATTTTAAGCAAAGGTCGCATTTTTCGCTTATTTTTGCCTCCTTCTGGATATAAAATTACCGGATGCACATCCTTCAGATAGCTAATAAGTTCCCTTATCCTCCAAAAGACGGGGGTTCTATCGCAACATTGAACCTGAGCAGGTCATTTGCTTCCCTTGGACACCGGGTTACGGTGCTGGCTATCAATACTTCAAAGCATTTTTCAGATCCTGCACTGATACCGGCTGAATTGTCCCAACAGATACGTTTTATTAGTGTTCCGGTGGATACGGATATCAGGATCCTGCGAATGATCAGGAACTTTTTATTTTCCGACAGGCCTTATAACGCGGAAAAATTCATCAGTCCTGACTTTGATCAAAAACTTCAGGAACTGCTGATTTCCAATAAATTCGACATCATCCAGCTTGAAGGCCTTTACCTGGCGCCTTATCTTAAAACCATCCGCACTCATTCAGCTGCGAAAGTCGTGATGCGTGCACATAATATTGAGCACGAGATCTGGGAAAGGACCGTCGCCCAGCAGAAAGGTCTGAAAAAATGGTATATCAGGAACCTTGCAGGCCGGATCAGACGAATGGAGCTTCAGTTTCTGAACAGTTATGATGCCGTCCTTCCCATTACTTCCCGCGATGGAGACATTCTGAGGAATTTAGGGTGCCGTTTACCCTCTCATGTTGTTCCAATGGGTGTAAACGCCGGCGAACTGCTTCCTGAGCATGGCATGCTCGAATTCCCGTCAATATTCCATATCGGGGCACTCGACTGGATGCCCAACCAGGAAGGGCTCATATGGTTTTTTGAAAATGTATGGGAGAAAATACTGGAAAAACATCCTGACCTGGTGTTTTACCTGGCTGGCAGGAATGCACCACGGCATTTCAAGACGCTTCCTTACCCCAATGTCGTTTTTTTAGGTGAGGTTGAAGATGCTTACAATTTTATCCGTAGCAAAGCTGTCATGATCGTCCCGGTTTTATCAGGAAGCGGGATGAGGATTAAGATCATTGAAGGGATGGCCCTGGGAAAAGCAATTGTAACAACATCTATTGGGACGGAAGGCATAGCCACTACACATGGCACAGATATCCTTATCGCTGATGACCCGGAACAATTTGCCAGGAACGTTTGTGCCCTGATCGAAGACCGGAATTATTGCCTGGAAATTGGAGAAAATGCCCGTAACTTTGTAACAGTCCATTATGATAACTTTGCCATCACTTCATCGTTGGCAGAGTTTTATCAAAGTATACTCTGATGATCCCTGAACTCATATTCTGGATAGTTGTTTTTCTGGTTCTGCATACTTACGTGCTATACCCATTGATCCTGCGTGTTTTTTCTGCAGGCAGGAAGGGAAATTCCCTGGTTTATGAACGGAATGAAGAATTGCCCGTAGTTTCCGTCATTATCTCTGCTCATAATGAAGAAGCCTGTATTAAAGAGAAAGTGCAGAGCATTTTTGCCGGCTTTTATCCTTCAGAAAAATTTGAAGTGCTGATCGGCTCTGATCATTCCACTGATAAAACGGGAGATATTATCAGATTGTTGATGAAAGATTACCCCACTTTAAAGTTTTTCGATTTTAAGGAAAGAAGAGGGAAGGGGAGCGTGGTTAATGATCTGGTTCAGAAAGCATCCGGGACGATCCTCGTTTTAACGGATGCCAATGTGATTTTCAATGGCGATACTTTATTTTACCTGGTCAGGCATTTTAAAAACAGCATGATCGGATTGGTAGACACCAATATGGTTAACCGGGGGATGAAGGAAGAAGGAATTTCATACCAGGAAAAGGCATATATATCGAGGGAGGTATGGATCAAGGACCATGAAAGCCGCTTGTGGGGCGCTATGATGGGACCATTTGGCGGATGTTATGCCATCCGGAAAGAGGATTATGCCCGGGTGCCTGCTAATTTCCTGGTTGATGATTTTTATATCAATATGAGGATTTTTGAGAAGGGTAAACTTGCTATTAATGATATTCGTGCTATTGTTTTCGAGCGTGTTCCGGATGAACTGAAAGTTGAATTCCACCGGAAAGTGCGGATTGGCACAGGAAATTTCCAGAATCTCCGGAAATTCTGGCGACTGATTTTTACTTCAAGGTATGGATTTGCTTTTCTCTCTCATAAAGTGATTCGCTGGTTCAGTCCTTTTTTCCTCCTCACCGCTCTGGCAACCAATATATTTCTTGCTTTCGGAAGCAGGTTTTACTTATGGATTTTGTTTTGCCACTTATCGATATATTTCATTCCTCTCATCGATTGGGCATTGAAGAAGCTCAATATCTATATCGGGCCATTCCGGTTGGCGACACATTTTTTATCCATGAATACCGCTCTGTTTATCGGGTTTTTCCGGTCGCTCGGAAAAGTCCGGTCAGGCGTTTGGGAACGAACCGAACGGGGTTAAATTTCATGAATACCTTATTCCAGATATCCATATCCATAAGCGGAGAATCGGTTGTGGCCTTAAAGGCAAGAAAGAATCCCAGTGGAAGAAGTATAATAGATGAAAGCCACATTCCGGCTGTAACTCCCATCGCACCTTTCAGGGCAGACTTTTCACCGATCATTGATATGATATGATACAGGATGAAAAATAAGATGGAGACCACTGCCGGAAGGCCTAACCCTCCTTTCCGGATAATTGCTCCAAGGGGTGCGCCGATAAAAAAAAGTACCAGGCAGGCGAATGACAAAGTAAACTTCCTGTGCCATACGATTTCGTGTTTAACCAGATATTCTTCACTACTGGTCAGCGACTGTATATGATAATCAAGTGTTTTTTTTATATTACGGGCTGATCTTAATGCAGCAGAAGTTATCCGGACCCGTTCCTCTCCGGAAAACTGATCAAGAAAATCCTGTTTGATGATAAAACCAGTATCCTGGCCCAGCTGGTAAGTTGAGTCCAGATTCAGATAAACCCGGTAATTGCGGGGAAAGTTTTCGGCCAGGTTAAAACGCCGGTCGCGGATGGAAGTTCCCAGGGAGTCGATAAAGTAATTCAACTGCCTGATATTCAACATCTGGTAATTGTTCTTAAAAAGATCTTCATTCGTCCGGTTAAGTTCAAATGCTGAAAGATCGAATTTTCTTTGTTGCATTTTGAAAAAGGTACGCTGGAACGGGTTGGTTTTTCTTGAATCTTTCTGGTCCACTTTATCCTGGTAATTATATCCATCATAAAGTGTAAAAAAAAGGTACCTGCCATCAGGGGTTGATTCCATCAGTCCGGAATCAGCCACGGTCACATCAGTATTACCCCATCGGGCAGTATGATTATAGATCATTACCTTATATATACTCTTCCCATCTTTTCCTTTTCTGCCGACCCTGATAACATAATCTTCCATATCGTTATAGAAGATGCCTTCTTTTATATTCACGGCCAGCTTTTTTTTCCTGACATCATGAAGAAGAGATTTGAATTTCAGGTTAGCGACCGGCAGCACATTATTGGAAAAATAAAAGGCAAATCCGGAAATGAGAATAGATAAGATAATCATTGGCTTCATGATGGTACGCAAGGAAATGCCTGACGATTTCGTGGCTACCAGTTCGTAATGCTCACCGAGGTTCCCAAAAGTCATCAGCGAAGAAAGCAGGATGGCTAAAGGCAAGGCAAGAGGGACGAAAGTGAAAGAAGCGTAAAAAAGCAGTTCGCCGATGATATACCAATCCAGGCCTTTACCTACGAGGTCATCGATATATTGCCATAAGAACTGCATGAGAAGAATAAACAGCGAAATGAAGAAAGTGGCCAGCAAGGGTCCCGCATAGCTTTTCAATACTAAAGCATAAATCTTTTTCATGACCGGCAAGCTTTCTTCAACGCAAAAGTAGGGTAATTAATTGCTGGTGAAAAAATATATTAATTGATGAATTTAAGATTTTTATATTATTTTTGCAAATCTGCGAACCAAACGTTTAATTAAATAAAGGAAAAAAATGAAAAAACTATTACTCTTAACCCTTGCGCTTATCATTGGGTTTACTGCTATCTCACAGATAGCAACTATGCCTAAACAACTGCTTAATAAAGCAGAGAAGGTTGAATATCAGAAGCCTATCAGGGATCTTTCTGATTTTTCAGTACCTGTCAATCCTACGGTGAGGTCCTATGCTACGGCCCCATCAGAAACGATTATTGGTTATTCGTTCTATGATTTGTGGTCAAATAACGCTTACAGCAACCGGTTTTACAGGTATGACGATGGTACCATGGCGGCTGTCTGGACCCGTGGTATGGAACCAACGACTTTTCCCGAGAGGGGAACCGGTTATAATTATTTCAACGGAAGTGAATGGGCACCGCCACCAGCAGCCAGAATTGAAACCGTCCGGACCGGCTGGGGCAGCTATGCACCCTATGGCCTTAACGGGGAAATCGTTGTTGGGCATAACGGAACAAATCTGCAAATCTCAAAAAGAGATAACCGATTCACCGGTGCATGGGTGGAATCCAGTTATGTTGGCGTAATCCAACCAACATGGCCCAAAATCGTGACTTCCGGTGATGAGAATCAGTACACGCATATTTTCTATAACTCCTATACTGCCTTAGGTGATCAGCCACAAGCAATTGTTTATACGCGTACTTCCGATGGTGGCGCAACCTGGGATCCGGCAGATATTGTTCTCCCTGGCATGGGTCCTGAAGATATTTTCGAGTTCTATTCGGAAGAATTCGTGTTGGCCAGCAAGGGTGATATTGTTGCCTTGTTTGTATGTAGCGCCTGGACTGACATGTTCATCATGAAATCAATGGACAATGGCGACACCTGGGAAAAGATCATGGTGAGGGAACATCCTTACCCACTTTGGGATTTTAATACTATGACTATGGATTCTACGCATACTTGCGACAACTCGGGAGGTATTGCTATCGATAATAACGGGAAATGCCATGTTGTTTTCGGTTTATCCAGGATTATAGTTGAGGAAATAACTAGCCCACCTGGTGGCTACGGCTTATTCTCCTGGGTTGACGGCATTGGCTACTGGAACGAGGATATGCCACCATTCTCAAATGATCCGCGTGCAATGGCCGGACCACAATACGGATATGAAGCTTCAGAGATGATCGAAGATTATAATTATATCGGTTGGGCACAAGATGTTGATGGCGACGGGGAACTTACCTATATTACAACTGCTGATGGTTTTCCAATGACGTACCGGAGTGTTGGATTATCAACGATGCCTACCATTTCGATTGATGATGAAGGCCGTATATTTATTGCCTTCTCATCATATACGGAAACCTTTGATAATACCGAGTACAATTTCCATAAGATCTGGGCACGCGCTTATGATAATGGCGTTTGGGGGCCCTTTTATCATGTGACCAGCGACATTATGCATATTTTTGATGAAAGTATTTGGCCTCTGTTTACTGCAAGTTCCGACGGTGACGTCCATATGATCTACAATACTGACGGAACACCGGGATTTGCCCTAAATACTCCTCCTGACCACGAATTCCAGGAAAATGCTATCTGGTATTCAGCAATTCCTAAAGATGACCTGCTGACAAGGATCGGTGACAACAATCTTCTCAGCACAACCAGTGTTTCCCAGAATTATCCCAACCCTTTCGACGGTACAACCACCATTACGGTCAACCTTCAGAAGGCAGCTAATCTTAACATGAAGGTTAGCAATATCCTTGGACAACAAGTAATGGATATGCAGAGAGGAAATGTTTCTGCCGGAACCTATTACTTCCAGGTCGATGGGACAAAATTGCAGGATGGCGTATATTTTTATACTGTAAAAGCAAACAACAGTGAGGTTACTAAGAAAATGATCGTTAGATAACCTTTTCTGATTATTGATCTGAAGCCGGACTTATGAATTAAGCCCGGCTTTTTTTTATGCAATTATTTATCAACGGGAATATTTACTTTTAAAAAAAGCATAACTTTATGGTTTGATTTGTGAAACCTTAATTAATAAGTTCAATTAAAAAAATTATTATGAAAAAACTATTACTATTATTAGTAGCAACATGTTTTATTTTTGTTGCAAATGCCCAAAAAGCTACAGAAGCTGTTAAAATGAATCAAGAAAAGTTACTTCATGATAGTGAATATCAAGGAGCAGTCCTTCCAGTCACAATTAATTACTCTAATGATGCGAAAGATAGCCGTGAAAAAATATATGTCGGAAGAGCGCATAGCCAAAGATCTTTTCGTCGTGAAGACTGTAAGGTTATATCTTATAATAAAGATTTGGATTTGATAGGTATATCTTTTATAATAGATAAAGAAACTTATCCCTCCATTGCTTTGAGTAATGGATCTGTTGGAATCTTCTATTCCGCTGATCATGGCCAAACATGGGTCGGACCAGTGCTCCTCTCTGATTTTAGCGCTGAGGGTTTGCGTAATTATTACTTATCAGGCGTTATTTATAACCCAAGCGACAATGTTGTTATAGAAAACGCTTATGGTGTATACCAGGGTGTTCCTCCTGATGATCCTGCTCTGGCAGTCTGGAACAAACAGGCGTTTGGAACAAGTACCCTTGGAGGTGCTAATTACTTATCGGAATACTTTGAAAACAGTGGATCGAATGATTATGATGGATACTTCAATCAATTAGGATTAACCCAAATAGAAGATTTCATGAAGTGCTTTAATATTTGGGCAGAAGGACCATGGGCTGGTTTTACAGCACTTAAAATGGAAGACATTCAAGGACTTTACAATGGTACCGGATTTGACTGGGAACTGGAACATTCTGTCATAGATATGCCTTTTAATCTGGATCCCACAGATAATACAGCCATTTGGTGTGGTAAATGGACCTTTTCTGATGTAGCAGCAGATATGGTTTGGTCAGATGATGGTGAGATTGGATATGCATGGATGGTTGGTGCAACTTCAGAAAATTTAGAATCTGGTTACCAACCACTTCTGTATAAAACCACTGATGGCGGAAATAGTTGGGATTACATTGAACTTGACTTCCAGGAAAGTCAGTGGCAGGATTTCTTTCAAAACGGCGCAACCGCTCCCGAAGACTGGTTAATTCTCCCCTGTCATAATCAAGGTGTTTGGCAAGACTTTACTATTCCATGGTTCGATGCTACTGCAGGTGCAGTTGATGCTGAAGGGAATTTGCAATTATTTGGAGCTGTGAGCAGCCACTACACTGACTTTATTCATAACGGTTATTATTACGATAGTATTGGTTTCAGATATAATTTCTGTGGTAATCTGTTTAAATTCACCATTGGAGATGAATTAATTGATATTATGTTTGTTGATACATTAGCGACAAATGCTGCCAGAGACCTTGTAGATGGAACAACCAGTGACTCATTGTATTGTGGCACTAATGGCTGGCAGCACAGACTGCAAATTACTAAAGATGAACGCTCAGAAGAATTCTTTTTAACATGGACAGATTCAGAACCAGGGGATCGTGTACAGGAGAATATGCAGCCTGATATAAATGGTTGGTCTTATAATATAACTACCGGCGAACATACAGATCCTGTTTGCTTCACTTGCGGTACAACATGGCCTTATGAACATTATTGGTTTGTCCAAGCATCTGATTATGCCTGTTATAATTCTGTTGATTCAACTTTTACTGTCCCTATGGTGAATGCTGTTAGTTTAAATGATTTTTTTACTAACGCAAGTGGCTCTGCGGATCCTATTGATGTTGAATATGTAACTGGTATAACATTCGATGCAATTGATCCAATTCATGTTGGTGTAGATGAATTTTCAGGACTATCAAACATCAGCGTTTCTCAAAACCTGCCGAATCCGGTTACAGGTATCACTACCATCAAGATTAACAGCGAAACTGTTGCTCCGGTTACCGTTGAAGTTTCAAATCTTATCGGACAAATTGTTCACACAATAGATGCCGGTATCATTAACGGAAACATTAGCGTTAACATTGACGTAAGCAATCTTGAAGCAGGTGTATATCTCTACACGGTGATTATTGCAAACGAGCGCGTTTCAAAAAGAATGATCGTAAGATAAACCTCTTTTTCAGACAATTAATATTAAGCCGGGCTTTCATGTTAAGTCCGGCTTTTTTCATGCAATTATTAATAATCAGTTCACCATTGACGGCAGCAAGCTGGACAATGGGATCTATTTCTATACGGTATTCACCGGTCAAGAATCTGTGACCAACAAGATGATCATCAAATAAGAAAGCTTTTAAGCTTATCAATTATATTTAAAGGCAGGGCTTAAAAAATCCTGCCTTTTTTTTATTTCTGCTATAGAAAAGAAAAATAATAGTTTTCCCACTTTATTTTCCTGTAAATTTATAGGGCCAATTTTAATCTTTCCTGATCATGAAAAAAGTATACTTCATTTTCGTGTTGATTGCTCTTATCGGGCAATCTGCCCTTCGTGCCCAAACCTATATGAATATGGGAGATAATATCGATATTCCCGGTTACTCATGGATCATCTTTAACCCCGGAACCTATACAATCCCTGACCCGGGCAATGACGGACTGATCAGGATCAATAACCAGCAGAATATTATCCTCGACGGTGCAAATGTCGCCGTTGACGGAATGAATTATTCAGGGTACATGATCAAGATCAATAATTCCAAAAACATTACCATCCGGAATTTTGAATCGGCAAGCCGGTTTAAATACGCCGTATATATCACAAATTCCGACAGTATCCAGATTTATAATTGTGATTTCTCTTTTAACAAAGTCGATTCAGCCGGATGGATTGATGTCTGGTCTGATTATCAGTCAGCTTTAGGAGGAGGAGTGATGATGTACCTGACCGATTATGTTGATATTCATAATAATACCATGAAGATGCAGAATGATGGCGTGGCTTTATACCATTGTAACCATATTTCAATATGGGAGAACGATTTTGACTGGAATACTTCCTACGGGGTAAGGATGTATTTCACAAATTCCTGCCACATTCACCATAATTTAGCTTCACATGTTAACCGTCCCTTTACCAATCCCAGTGATTGTGCCGCAATCCTTATGATCGTTTCCAATGAAAACCTGGTGGAGCATAATGACTTCAGCTATTCCGGCGATGGCATCTTTTTAGGGCAATACGAATACTCGTCCACTCCGAACAATAATGTATTTCTCTACAATGAATGCTCATACTCACCGCATAATGCTATTGAGGCAACCTTTGCAGACGGCAATATTTATAGATGTAATGCCTGTAACTACAGCCATTATGGTTTATGGCTAGGGTATTCGTTTAATTCACTTGTTGACAGCAATGAAATAATCGGGAACCAGTCTTCAGGAATCGCTATCGACAGGGGTTTCAGCAATATTATCAGCCAAAATATGATCAGCGACAATCCTATAGGTATTGAACTCTGGGAAGGAAGTGCCATCCCGCCTTATCAGAATCAGTTTTCCCATGATTACCTGGTCAAAGGAAACCTTCTTGAAGGTAACCGGCTTGCCATCAAGTCAAATAACACTGAACACCTTGTGTTTGACAGTAATGCAGTGATTTATAACAATGACGGCATTCAACTCAATGGGTCATCCCCGCAAGACACTTTTTATTTCAACTACTTTAAAAATAATGCCTTATATCATATTGAGAATTTATCTCCAGACGATATTTATGCCCCCTATAATTCATTTTTCTCCCCGGATGAAGATTTCATAGCCTGTAATATTTATGATTTTGCTGACAATCCTGCTAAAGGAGAAGTGATCTGGCATCCCTTCTTTTATGGTGAACCCCCTGTTGTCACTAATGAACAATTGGAGGATATGACTGAACCTACAGCTGAATGGTATGCTTATCCGGAAGTATGCGGGGGATACGGCGGAAGTATGGCAACGACGGTTTCCTGGGATTCAACAGATATGAAGGAAGGGGTTGCTTCGGTACATTGTGTGACTGGCAATGGTTGGGATATCGGTCTTCAATACTGGCCGGGCAGCGATACAATTGTCCATTGGCAGCTCAGCGGGCAGGACACGCTGATATTCTGGCTTAAAACGGTTAATACCACTGGCTACGGATTTCAGTTTCATCAAATACGTGTAGGGAATCTTTGCGGAGGTTATTATAAATATTCCGGGTCACCAAATGTGCTTAACGCGGCTAATGGTACCTGGAAAAAGATCAAGGTGCCCCTTGCCGGCGGAGGTTCACCTTATAATTATGTCAGAACAGAAATCGGTGAAGTTTCTTTTGATGATATCAGTTATGTTTCCATTCATGCTGATACATGGGATTTTGGCTTTGAAATCTGGCTCGATGGGATGCATTTCAGCTCATTCTCAACCGGACTGGATGAACTTAATGGCCAGAACCTGTCTTTCAACTGTCTGCCGAATCCGATGGGTGAATCGGCAATTATTACCTGGAGAACTGATCAACAAGGGCCTCTCAATTTTGAGCTATTTGACCTCACTGGAAAACAGCTTTATTGGAAAGAACTGAATTCGATCAGTGAAACGACCAATCAATTTGTTTTTTGCAATCCGGGAATTTCACCGGGACTATACCTTGCATCAATGAAATCCGCTCATCGGGTCCAGATCAGGAAGCTCATCATCCGTTGAACAAAGCCCTCTTTCCTTTGTTAATAAGGGAAATGCAAGAATATGCCTGAATTTGACGGTAACTGGACGCTTATCACCGGGGCATCATCGGGTTTTGGATATGAGATTGCCAGGATACTTGCATCAAAGGGACACAACCTGGTGCTGGTGTGCCGCAATGAAGAGCGTCTATGTCAGATTGCACGCGAGTTAAATGAAATTTCAGATATCATTATCATGCCGGTGGATCTAGCCAAAGCCGGTTCTGCAACTTTGCTGTTCAATGAATGTGAACGCCTCAAGCTAAAGATCAATGTCCTGATCAACTATGCAGCGGAAAATAATTAACTTTGCCCGCTCATAAATTTGTCGATTTAAATTCTTCCATCCCATGAAGCGTGCATATATTTTCAAAATTCTATTTCTGATTGTTATTTCCAGCAGCCTGTATTCCCAGAAACCATTCAGCCCTGATATTACAACTGATGATCTTAAGTCCCACATTTCCTATCTTGCATCTGATGATCTGAAAGGTCGTTATACAGGGGCTCCGGGCAGTACGGCAGCCTCTGAATACATCAGGGATCAATTCCGTGATGCCGGCCTGAAACTGTTGGGACAGGAAGGGTTTCAAAACTTTGAAGTGGTGGTTAGCGTTAAAGCCGGCGAGAATAACTCCTTCAGGATAAATGACAGAATTGATGCACTTGCCGGAGATTTTACTGCCTTTCCATTTTCAAAAAATGCAACGGTGGCTACGGGGGTAGTTTTTGCGGGCTATGGATTTGAAATCGAACAGGATAGCCTTTCGTGGAATGATTATCTGGGGCTGGATGTTTCCGGACAATGGGTCATGATCCTCAGGGGAGATCCTGAGATGGAAAAGCAGGAAAGCCGGTTTATTTCTTTTGGCGATGACCGCGATAAGGTCATTTTAGCGAGGGATAAAGGCGCAGCGGGAGTGATTTTTGTTTCCGGAAAAAAATTTGATGCAAATGACGAACTGGTTTCGATGTATTTTGATAAAACCCAATCAACCGCAGGAATTCCGGTCATTCACATAAAAAGAACCCTGGCCGATGAAATATTGTCGCCAGACCATCTTTCTGTCGATTTCCTTGAATCTTTGCTGATATCAGACATGAAACCCAACTCAAAGATGCTCAGCAGTGAAGTGGCAGCAACCACGCAAGTCTTACAGGAGAAAGTTACTGCGCGGAATGTGATAGGTATGCTGGAAGGAAGTGATCCGGTTCTTAAAAATAGTTTTATAATTGTTGGCGCCCACTACGATCACCTGGGAATGGGCGGCCCCGGAAGCGGATCGCGGTTTTTAGACAGCCTGGCCATTCACAATGGCGCTGATGATAATGCGTCCGGTGTTGGAGGCATATTAGAGCTTGCATCCTTTCTGGCTTCAGAAAGGACATCACTTAAAAGGAGTGTAGTTTTTGTAGCTTTTGATGGAGAGGAACTCGGTTTATTGGGGTCAAGGTATTTTGTAGAGAATCCACTGATCAATCTGAAGAATGCTACAGCCATGATCAATTTTGATATGATAGGCCGGTTGAAGCAGGAAGGTCCGGCAATAATGATCGGAGGGACAGGCACTTCTGTCGAATCGGAAGCAATACTTGACAGTCTTAATGCCGGTTCAATAAAGTTGAATTTTTCGCCTGAAGGATATGGCCCTTCTGACCATGCAGCTTTTTATGCTGAAAATATCCCGGTATTTTTCTTTTCAACCGGCGCCCATGAGGATTACCACACTCCTGGTGATGATTGGGAACGCCTGAATTTTGAAGGTGAGAAAGATATACTGGAAATCGGAAAACAGCTAATTACTGCACTGGCTAGCAAAGGTGAAAACCTGACCTTTCAGGAGGCCGGGCCTAAGCAGCAGGAAGGCGGAAGGGCCGGTTATCGTTTCAAAGTCACCCTTGGCATCATGCCTGATTTTACATCAACCGTCGAAGGTGGTTTAGGTGTCGGAGGAGTTAAAAAGGATGGACCTGCCTTTAAGGGGGGCATGCTGAAAGGTGATGTGATTACAGCTATCGATGGCAAACAGGTTAATGACATTTACGATTATATGAACCGGCTTAAAAAGCTGCAGCCAGGCCAGGTAATTTCGGTAGATGTATTACGGGAAGATAAAAAAGTGATACTGATCATACAATTGTAGCATGACCGAATACCTTTCACGGACTTTCCTGGTAAAGTTCATCAAATTCGGCATTGTCGGTTTTTCCGGCGTTCTTATAGATTTCGGGATTACTTATGCCTGTAAGGAATGGCTTAAGATCCAAAAGTATATAGCTAATTCCATTGGATTTACGGTGGCAGCATCCTCCAATTACTTTTTTAATCGCACCTGGACTTTTAGGAGCAAGGATCCTGATATCGCCATTGAATACACTGAATTTATTGTGATAAGCCTGGTGGGTTTGGGAATTGCTAATCTTATCGTGTGGCTGATCCATTCCAGGTTCAAACAGAATTTTTACCTATCCAAACTCTTTGCGATCGGGGTAGTTACGGTCTGGAATTTCTTTGCGAATTACTATATTACGTTTGCGTAGAAAAAAACCTGACAGGTTTAATATTGTGCTAATCCCTCTGTTATTCAGCAAAAACTTCGAAATTAATCTCCACTAAAACTTCTTTATGCAGTTTGATCTTGGCTTTGTAGTTGCCCAATTCTTTGATCGAATCACCGTCAACTTCAATATTTTTCCGATCAAGTTCGAAATTAAACTGGTCTTTTAAAGCCTGGGCGATCTGAATAGCATTGACTGAGCCGAATATTTTTCCGGAGGTCCCTGCTTTGGCGCCGATCTTCAGATTGATTGTTTCAAGTGTTTTTGCTACGGTCAAAGCTTCATTGCGGACCTTGTCATCCTTATATGATTTTTGTTTCTTATTCTCGGCGATGACCTTTTTATTGGTTCCGGTGGCCAGGATAGCCAGGCCATGGGGGATGAGATAATTTCTTCCGTAACCATTTTTTACGGTCACGATATCATCTTTATATCCTACGTTAGCTACGTCTTGTTTTAAAATGACTTCCATATTAATTACTCCTCCTTATTTAAGTAAATCAGCCACATAAGGCATTAAAGCCAGGTGGCGTGCCCGCTTGATAGCCTGGGCCACTTTTTTCTGATATTTTGTAGATGTACCGGTTAATCTCCGGGGGAGGATTTTTCCCTGCTCATTTACGAATTTCAACAGGAAGTCAGCATCTTTATAATCAATGTACTTAATGCCCGCTTTTTTAAAACGACAATACTTTTTCTTTTTAGTATCGACGTTAATCGGGGTAAGATATTTAATATCTCCGGTTTGCTGTGCCATGGTTCTAAACAATTATAAGTTTATATGCTAAGCTTCCTGTGGTTGCTGTTCAAGCGCTTTTCTGCGCTTTTTCTCATTATAGGCAACTGCATGTTTATCGAGCTTAACGGTCAGAAAGCGGATAATGCGTTCGTCGCGTTTGAATGCCAGTTCAACGTCGTTGATGATATCACCTTCGGCTTTGAACTCGATGAGGTAGTAAAACCCTGTAGATTTTTTCTGGATCGGATAAGCCAGCTTTTTCAATCCCCAGTTTTTTTCCAAGACGATTTCTGCTCCTTTGTCATTCAGTAATTTTTGATACTTAGCGACCGTTTCCTTCATCTGATCATCAGATAAAACGGGAGTCATAATGAAAACGGTTTCGTACTGATTTGCCATTGTTAATCGTGGTTATTATTAATTCTAATTTCAAAAATGGAGTGCAAAGGTACGATAATTATTCAGTTTACAAAACCTCAGGGAAGAAATTTCACCAATTCATTGAGAATGAATTCTGCTGCATGCCCGTCTCCGAAGATGGCCGGAAACTGATCAGGAGATTGGTTATAATAGCGGTAAAAGGCGTCACTTATCATTTTCGGGTCCGCATCAACGATAGTTGCCGTTCCCAGTTCAATCAATTCTTTCCATTCCGATTCGGACCGTAAAACCAGGCATGGCTTGCGGAAAAAGTATGATTCTTTCTGCACCCCTCCTGAATCGGTAATGATCATCCGGCACCGGTTTTCCAGCAAAAGCATGTCAAAATAGGTCACAGGTCCGGTCATCCTGAGAAAAGGATTGGCTTCTATGCTCTTCTGCAACTTGCTGTTTAGCATAACAGGCATCATTTTAACCGTTCGGGGGTGAAGGGGTAATACGAAGTCGATTTGCTGATCCCGGCTGATTTCATCCAAAGAACCCATAATTGCATTCAGCCTGTCGGCTGAATCGGTATTACTGTCCCTGTGGATGGTGCAAAGGATAAAATCTTTTCCTTTCAGGGCCAAATCACTGAGAATCTTTGATCTTTCCTCGGCTAATTGACTGTAATATAAAGCATTATCATACATAACATCTCCGCAATGGTATATCCCGGGATGATCAATAGTATAAGGAGGCTGAGCATCAGGATCAAATCCTTCTTTTGCAAGGTTTTTAAAGCCGGTTTGGGTAGGTGAAAATAGAAATGTAGACAGGTGATCACAAACTACACGATTGATCTCCTCAGGCATACTTTTATTGAATGAGCGCAGGCCCGCTTCGATATGAGCGACCGGGATACGCAATTTGGATGCTGCCAGGGACCCGGCAAGCGTTGTATTGGTATCACCATAAACCAGGACCATGTCAGGTTTTTCTTCCAAAAGAACCTGTTCCGTGCGGCGGATGATTTCCCCCGTTTGAAAACCATGCGTGCCCGAACCTACTTCAAGATTGAATTTTGGGTGCGGTATTGCCATTTCCTCAAAGAAAACGCGCGACATATTATCATCATAATGCTGCCCGCTGTGCATGATCAATTCTTCGATCCTTTCAGAGAAGAATTTTTTTATGGCACGGCTGATTGCAGCAGCTTTGATAAACTGCGGCCGGGCGCCAACGATAGTAATAATCTTCATTTTATTCATTTTAACTGAATTGCGGATGTATAAATTCATCCTCAGGACAGTTGCAAAAATAAAGGTTTATCGCTATAAATATCAATGGATAATAATCTTATGATATTTAATACTTCCAGTCCCGGATTCTGAACTCAGAATATAAATACCTGGAGAAAGTTGTCGGAGATCAAAACGGATTTGCTTTTCACCGGTATATTGGATTTCTTTAAAAAGCACGATTCTGCCCGAAAGGTCTGTCAGGCCCAGCTTTACATCGGGTCCGGAGAAATTCTTTAACTGAATCGTAAGCAAACCATTGGTTGGATTTGGATAAATCAGCATGTTGCACTCTTCGCTTACTTCGGGCAAATTTACCAGGTTCGACTCATAATAAGCCTTCCAGCCCGGTGCAGTCACCGAGTAATTACTACTGAAAGCTAAAAACATTTTACCACTTGGGGAAGTAACAGGATCGGGCACACCCGGGGAATACGACCCGCTATATTCGGAAAGCAATTGCTGGCTTTGCAAGTCATAGATTTTCAGTAAATCAAATCCGGCCTCTGTTTCAAATTCAGTAAAATAGAGCGTTACATAGGATGCTCCCTCAGGCAATATCCGCCACAGACAGGCTGAATTATCTTGGTAGTCCCAATTTCCGCTTCCATCGGTAAGGAAATCTGTCTGCGCTGTCAAAATGGTTGTGCCACTGCAATAAACCGGGATTTCAGATTTGAATGACGCAAGGAATCCTTCTCCGGTCTCGTCAGGACCGGTTTCGAAAACGACGAGCATCCCGTCGCCTGTTGTAGTTACGGGATCAGGCAACATATCCCCTGAAAATATCCCCAGGATTGGCGCCGTGATGCTGTCACCATCGTAAACAGTGACGAAATCGCTGGTATCAGTCCTGAAAATTAAAAAACTCAGGGTGATGTTGTTCACGGAATCAGCCGGCGTGATCAGCCAACTGCAAGCTGCCTCATTTTGGTAGGGATAAAGTGGCCCACTGCCGTCATCTATAGTTCCAAACAAGGTGCTGTAATTTTTTTGACCTTCGCAATAAAGGGGATAATCAAAAAGGTTAGTGTCGGGAACGGCATGGATGATGAGTTCCTGGGCAAGGTTAAAGAGTGATCCGCCCGGGGTAAGGTCATCAGTATAGAAATAACCATCATAAGAACCGTTCCATCCCCAGTTGAAATGGTAGTAATCATTTCCCTGGTATCCGTCGCATACAAAGGCATGGCCGTTGGTGTCAGGGACTGACCAGCCAGCATAATACATGGGGATTTCCTGGTCAAGATGGGCTATCAGGAGACTGTCCCAGTCCATCGAAGTCGAATCCCTGAAAACATACTGGGTTTCGGGGGAATACTTAAAGAAGGTCTTTAAAGAGTAAGCCGCTTTATGGTTATACATGCCGGACCCATCAGGGCCATAGACCATATCTACCGAAACGCCCAAATGATATAACAGTTCGGCTACTTCCGGGTTGCTATGGCCGAGCGAAGTTTCCATCAGGTCCCACTGGTAATTTGCACTGCCGAAATCTGCACTCAACGTTCCGTAAGGAGGACATTCGTAGCTATATGATCCGGTTCCCGTGTCAGGCCAGCGGAAATAGTTCATGACCTGGCCCATAGCAGTAGCCACGCATCCGGTATAACAATGGCCTGATGGTCCCGAAGGATCAGCCGGACACATCTCGTTATAATACTTGCCCTGGTCCCAGGTTGAAGTGGTCAGGGGCAGGACTTCTCTTCCGGAAAAAGGATGAATTGCTGTTAGCGGGGTTTCCAGGTAATATCTCCAAAGAGCGGCAGTTTCAGCGGATGGTTGTGCTTTTGTTTCTATAGAAAAAGTAATTTGTCTTTTATATTGTTCCATCCAGGCCTGGAAATTATCCGGTTGATGGAATGGTTCATATTTTCCGTAAAAAGTATAACATAAGACAGGTGGGTTAGCACTATGGGATGAAATTGCCATGAATCCTCCCGTTGAAAAGTTGAAAACGTAGTAAAAGATGTCTTTGTTTTCCTCAATAGTGAAAGAATTGATGATTTTCAGATTTACTGCTTCGACTAACCGGCGTGATTGTACCCGTTCAAAATATATTTTTTTTGCAACAGATATAGCCTGTTCTTCAGTAATAAATGCACCCTGTGTAAAAGAAATTGCAGGAGCGAAAAGCGAAAAAATTAAGAATACGAGTATTTTTTTCATAACAGCCAATTGAATTTGCCATTATAAAAGTATTAAGAAAGATGAATCGAATAAAAAAAGGTGTCATCCTTTTAACAGATAACACCTTTTAAAATCTTAACCGGATTTATTCGATTACGAATTTTTTAGTTGTAGTTCCTTTATCGCCATTAAGCTGTAAGATATACACCCCGCTGCTGAGATTATCGGTGTTGATCTGGTTTACATCGCCATCTTTATATCCTTTGAACGATTCCTGCCAGATTGTTTGTCCCTGTATGTTCAGGACTTTTACTGTTACCTGTTCTCCGGTCCCGCGAGCGGAATAATTCAACACACCGGTGACCGGGTTGGGATAGGTAAGGACGCCTGCATTATTATTAGCTCCTTCTTTAATCCCGGTTGTATTGGAAATCATAATATTGTCGACAAATACGTTATCTCCTTCAGCATAAAACTTATCCGAAAGAAAGCATGAAGACTGTAAAGAGATGTCGAACAGCGAATTTCCAAATTGGGAAAGATCAAAGATTTTCATATCAAAAGGATCAGTATTGGTAGCCGGATTGAAGTTCGTGTTGCCATAAATATCAGCTACCTGCTCACCATTAACCAATACCCTGAACCACGAGTACTTATTCCCGACGGAGTATGTTTGCCGCAGATCAAGAGTAAGTTCGACTCTTTCCATGCCGGTTGCATCGACATTACAGTTCTCAGCAAAACCATGGAAATTAACGTTTGTATTCCAGGCCTGTTCCGGGGTCGTATTAGTTGGCCCGCCAGACCATCCGCTGGTAAGGCCGCTTCCCTGATAGTGCAGGCCATTGATTGATCCGGGAGCTGCAGCCCTGCTATCGACCTTTACTTTCGCCCTTGAATTACTTCTAAGGTTGAAATTATTGCTTTCGCCCGATTCAAAATCTTCACTGAAATTAAGCAATATGCCTTCGATGAAGATCATGTCCGTGATAGTTTTAAAATTAGTGCCATTGGCATTGGAAGCTGTCAAATTAACGGTATAATAACCTGGTGCTTCGAAGCGCACATGCGGATTCTGCGAAGTGAGGCTTGTTCCGTCGACAAAAGTGACCGAAGATGGCTGGAAATCCCAGGTCCATACTGTGGGGTCATACAAAGTTTCATCGGTAAAGACAATTGTGTCTCTGTTACAGGCAATATTTGTATTGGCTGAAAACAATACCCAGGGGATAGGGGTGCTGGTCACTGTCATATAGTTCGTCTTGGTTTCCACGTCAGTTCCAAAATCATTAGTGACGTCCAGATTAACAGTATACACTCCTTCCGTCGCAAAATAAACGGTCGGATTCTGCTGGCTGGAAAGATGAGGTGTCCCGCCTGTAAACTCCCACGACCAGACATCCGGCACCCCGGCTGACAGATCGAAAAATTGGATACCTGTTCCGGGGGTGATATAAGGAACCGGCGTGTAAAAATCAGCTACCGGATGAAATGGTGTGCCGGCGATTGCTGCATAAGCATCAATTCTGCCTGCGCCTAGTTTCCCGGCGTAATTCTCATTGCCCGGCACACTATAAATATCTTCACAGGTCGATTTCAGGACAGTTTCAAGCTGATCGGGGGTCAGGTCAGGATTGACGGATAGAATAAGGCCGCAAAGGCCGGCAGTTAATGGACAAGACATAGAGGTGCCGGCATAAACATCATAATAGCCGAAATCGGTCAGGTCCCATGTCGTACTCAACAAACCGGATGGCCCCTGGTTCCCGTAGCCTCCCGGAGCACAAACGTCAACACTGACTGCATAATTAGAGAAATCAGTCTTTACATCATCTTCATTCGTTGAAGCAACATTTATTACATAGTTATAGGCTGCAGGATATTGAGGAGTAGTGACATTATCATTCCCCGCTGAAGCAAGCATTACTACGTCCATACCGTGTATAGTGTTAATCAGGTTTTGGTTGGTTTGACTGAAACCAGGCCCGCCCCATGACATGCTGATCACATCTGCTCCGTTATTGGCAGCCCATTGAAGGCCGGCATAACCGCTGGTAACATATTCGGGGTTACTTGAAGATGCCTTTACCCCGATAAGGCTGACATTATAACCAACTGAGGCCACGCCAATTCCATTATTTGTCTCCGCTGCAGCGAGGCCTGCAGTATGAGTGCCATGTGACCATAGTGAGGGATCCCCGCCGGTCGGCGGATTGGAATTTTGGATTCCGGGCTGCGTCATATCTTCAGACAGGACGATCTTATTAACAAGGTCAGGATGATCAATCCAGACAGCATTATCCACAATGGCAACTTTAATATCGGGTGAACCTGTATTAAGGTCCCAGGCCATCTCGGCGTTGATTACATCAAGATGCCAGTTCCAGTTAGCAGAACCTTGAGACAAGTTGTACAGTGAATCGTCCGGCGTGTAATCTATATAGGCCAGGGGCACTTTTTCAACATATTCCAGGTCAGGATTCTTTGCCAGCTCCTCCATAATAGCTTCAATCTTATCATATTGCGAAAAGTTAAGTTCAAAGGTCCGGACCAGTTTTGAGTCATTATTCAGGTCAAAAGGCCTGGAAAGCCCTGTGATATCAAATTGTTGACGTATTGCGTTCAGGAATGGTGCATTTTCAGGATCTACGGTCCTGTCAGCATTTACAGGAATATCAACCTGAACCTGGTCATTAAATTTGAAATAGACCTGTCCATCCATGAAGTCCCTGTTGTAGGTTTGCGAAATGCCTGTCAGGCTAATTAAAGCTAGGACGATGAAAGTGGTTGGAAGTAATAATTTTGAGATAAATCCTCTTTTCATGATGTGGAAATTTTACGGTAATACATGACCTTGTTTAAAACCATTCAAAATTACAATAAATTGATCAAATGGTAATAAATAAGTTATCAAAAGATGAAAGGGCAGGATTTTCCGGATGTATCAGATAATCTAATTTACCAGGATCTTTTTGTTTGATGTTCCTGTTTGGGTCGTGATTTCCATGAAATACAACCCGGCCGGGAGTAAACTTACAGAAATATCCTGTTGATAGGTGCCGGTAAAAACGGGCTGTTCTTCAGCATATATTGTCTGACCGGTCAGCGTTAGTAACCTTATCTTCAGGCTGCTTTTTTCTTCAACCCGGAAACTTATATGGATGTCTTCTGTTGCCGGATTAGGATATATTTCCAGGTGAGTGACGCCTGCCTCTTCTTGAATTCCTACATTATTGACTTCATAATAGGCTTCCCAACCCTGGAAGTTATTCGAAAGGCTTGTGCTCCAGGTAATGAACATGGTGCCTGATGTGGCTTCAATGGAACCCGGAATATCGGTACCTGAAAGTTCAGCTATCTGGGTTTGACCATCATAAACCTTAACTTTATCAACTCCTTCCTCAGTTTCAAAATAATTAAAGCTCAGGGTGATTTTATCAGCATATAGTGGATTGATCTTCCACAAGCAGGTAGTTCCGCCCTGGTAATAAAAATCACCGCTTCCATCACTAAATGTTGCTGTTGGCTCGGTGAACTGGGTTAGTCCCTGGCACCAGGTGGGCGACACGGTATTATATTCAGCATACCAGCCTGCCGCATTTCCGCTGCCATCGGTTTTGAATTCGATTAGCATCTTGTTTCCGGTTGAAGTCAGAGCCGGAGGTAAGGTAGTCCCTGAATAAGCTCCCAATAATGCATCGGAAGTTGTGCCGCCATCAAATACTTTAACAGAATCACCCGCTGTCAGGTCGAATGCTGAAAACGTCAGAGTTATGCTGCTGATGGAATCATAGATAGTTTGCGGATCGATAGACCAATAAGCTGTATTGTTATCGAGATAATTCTCAACAGGTCCGCTGCCGTCTGTGATCGATCCTGACCTGCTGGTAATATTGATTGTACCGGTATTATGGTAAGGATAGGCGCCTTCTGAAGGGACAAAATTCCTGACACAAGCCTGTCCCTGGTTAAAGCTGCCGACATCATAAAGGGAATAGTAACCATTGCCACTGCCGCTCCAGCCGAAGTTAAAATGAAAATTTTCGCCCTGGTAACCATCGCAAACGAAAGCATGCCCTAAGTAATTTGAGTTATAACCTGAATAATACAGGGGTTTGCCGACGTCAATATCAGCTTTGAGCAGACTGATCCAACCGGCTTGAGAATAATCCTCTTTTTCTTTATACTGAGCGGTGTTATACCTGAAATATTGATTCAGGCTGCCGGGGACATTAGAGCTCTGTGCACCTGAACCATCGGGGCTGAAATTCATATTGACCGAAACGGCGCAGTGGTATTGCAATTCGGCATTGGCGTCAGGGAACCGGTTATCGATACCGTTTATCATCCCTGTCCAGTTGTAATATGTCTCACCGAAATTGGCACATTGCTGGCCGTAAGAATAATGGCCGGGAATATAACAATGCTGACCTGTTCCAACTTCCGGGTAACGCCAGTAATACATGATCTGGGCCATGGCAGTCGCAACGCAGCCCACCCAGGTATGCCCGCCGGGACCGGCCGGATCTTCAGGGCAAAGAATGTTATAAGGGCTGCCCTGATCCCAGTGACAGTATAGTAATGGTGCCACATCCCTTTCCCTGGAAATAGTGAAGGCTGTGATTTCGTCATTTCTCAGTTCAGCCCAAGCTTCCGCTACTTCAGGAGAGGATTCAAACTGGTTTGCCCGCACGTAAGAAATTTGCTCAACATAATTCAGAATGAACCCTTTATAAGATGCCGGAGCATCATCGAAAATAAATCTTCCTTCAAAAGAATAACCTAAAACAGGCGTAAAGGCATCCTCAGCAGAAATAATGATAAAACCGGGTTCCATCTGGAAAGCATAAAATACCGGAGCATCATTAACCAGATAAGTATATGGATCGTTTAATCTGATCTGCTCATAGGAACATCCATTTTCATAGGTATTCAATGTAATAAAAACGAAATTTTTAGCAACTTTTTCTGCTTCAGTTAAACTGACTGGTTTCGCCTCAATATTCATAATAAGGCAGAATCCTAGCAGGGCTATTAGTGTAGTTTTTAAATTCATAATGTAAAATAGTTGGATTGGTAATAGAATACAAAGGTAAACAAATCCTGTTATAAATTAAGAAAAATCCGGAAAGTAATTTCTGTCTTAAATTAAAAGGTATAAAAAAAGCACCTGCATTTTTACAACAGGTGCCCGACAACCATTAAATAAACCAAATTAGTTCACCAAAACCAAATCAGAGAACAACCGATTTTCAAATACTATGACAAGAGAAAAAGCGAAAAGGTTGCATCAGTATAAAAAAAATATTAAAAAATGTTCTTAATTGTTTCCCCTCCGGGAGGCTCTGCCTTTTTTACTAATTTCGTGGTGTGGCAAACTGATGAATTATGACTGTTCTTATCAAAAACATCAAGGAGCTGGTGCAGGTTGAAATTCAACCACGGCAATATGTTGCTGGCCGTGAGATGGCAAAACTTGAAACAATTTGTGATGCATTCTTGCTCATTGAGGGCGAAATAATATCTTCTTTCGGCAGGATGAAAGATCTCGGTCATAAACTTGAATCGAGTGGCAGTCGCTGGCACAAAGTGATTGATGCTTCCGGGAAAATGGTATTTCCCTGCTGGTGTGATCCGCATACTCACCTGGTATTTCCTGCCAGCCGTGAAATGGAGTATATCGATAAGATCAGGGGGCTATCCTATGAAGAAATTGCCCGCAGGGGTGGAGGGATTCTGGATTCTGCCCGTAATATGCATGTCGTCCCGGAAAAAAAACTCTATCGGTCAGCACTTGTGCGGCTTGAGGAAATCATGTCATATGGCACCGGGGCTGTAGAGATAAAAAGTGGTTATGGACTTACAACAGAAGATGAATTAAAGATGCTGCGGGTCATCCGCCGTCTGAAAGAAACTTCACCCCTGACTATCATAGCCACTTTTTTGGGCGCCCATGCCATTCCACAGGAATATAAAGCCAACCCGGCAGCATATGTCGACCTGGTTATCAATGAGATGATCCCTCTGGTTGCCGCAGAGGAATTGGCAGATTATATTGATGTTTTCTGTGACCGTGGGTTTTTCAGCGTCGAAGATACAGACCGGATATTGAATGCAGGGATGAAATATGGCCTCCGTCCTAAGATACATGCCAACGAACTGGGCTCTACAGGAGGAGTACAGGTAGGAGTAAAGTATAACGCGCTTTCGGTAGACCACCTCGAATACCTGGGAAAAGAAGAGATTTCGGTTTTAAAAAATTCGGAAACAATGCCAACTGTTCTTCCCGGGGCCAGTTTTTTCCTTGGCTTGCCTTATGCACCGGTCAGGAAGATGATCGATGCCGGCCTGCCGGTTGCTATGGGCAGCGATTTCAACCCGGGTTCGTCTCCTTCAGGGAATATGCAGCTAATCCTTTCACTTGGGTGCATTAAATATAAGATGCTCCCCGAAGAGGCTGTCAATTCCGTGACCATTAACAGTGCTTACGCAATGGGACTGCAAGAGGAGCTGGGCAGCATTGCAGTCGGTAAAAAAGCCAATATTTTCATTACAAAGGAAATACCATCGATCCAATATATGCCTTACGCTTTTGGAAGCAATAAGGTGGAGAAGGTGATTTTGAAGGGGAAGGTTTATTAGAGTTGACAGTTGACAGTTGACAGTCAGCAGTCAGCAGTCAACAATAGAACAATAGAACAATAGAAAGATATGAAGCAACTTATAGAATGTGTCCCTAATTTCAGCGAAGGGCGGGACATGGGGATTATCAGGCAGATCACCGACCAGATAGAAAGTGTCGATGGAGTCAGGTTACTGGATGTTGATCCGGGGAAGGCGACCAACAGGACCGTGGTCACCTTTGTGGGTGAGCCGGATGCTGTTTTAAATGCAGCTTTCCTGGCAGTAAAAAAGGCTTCGGAGATCATTGATATGCGCAATCACAAAGGGGAGCACCCGCGTTTTGGCGCTACCGATGTTTGTCCGCTGGTCCCCATCAGGAATATCAGCATGGATGAAGTTGCTGCTTATGCCCGTAAATTGGGCGAAAGGATCGGAAAAGAGCTGGGGATCCCGGTGTATTGTTATGAAAATGCTGCACTAAAGGAAGAAAGAAGAAACCTGGCCAACTGCCGTGCCGGGGAATATGAGGGCTTGCCGGAGAAACTGAAGAATCCTCAATGGAAACCCGACTTCGGCCCGGCGGCATATAATGAAAAAATTGCCCTCACCGGTGCAACGGCTGTGGGAGCAAGGGATTTCCTGGTCGCTTACAATGTTAACCTCAATACAACATCAACCCGCAGGGCAAATGCGATTGCTTATGATATCCGCGAGAAGGGGCGCCTTGTGCGTGAAGGTAATCCCGTTACCGGAAAGATCAAAAAAGATGAAAACGGGAATGAAATTTATTTTCCCGGATCACTCAAGGCATGTAAGGCTATCGGTTGGTATATCGAGGAATATGGGATTGCACAGATCTCCATTAACCTGACAAACATCAGTATTACACCGGTTCATGTGGCATTTGAGGAAACTTCAAAGAAAGCCCAGGAAAGGGGGCTCCGGGTGACTGGTTCGGAACTGGTGGGGCTTATCCCTTTGAAAGCCTTGCTCGATGCAGGAAAATATTTTCTTTTAAAACAACAAAGGTCTGCCGGGGTTTCTGAAAAGGAGCTGGTAAAGATTGCCGTGAAATCCCTTGGCCTGGATGACCTTAAACCCTTTAATCCAAAGGAGAAGATCATCGAATACCTGCTGGAAGACCCAGCCGATAAGAAACTGGTCAGCATGACCGTCGAAGGCTTTGCCGATGAAACGGCATCGGAATCACCGGCTCCGGGAGGAGGTTCTGTTTCTGCATTGGTAGGAGCATTAGGTGCGTCCCTGGGGACCATGGTAGCCAACCTGTCATCCCATAAAGCCGGCTGGGACGACCGTTGGGATGAGTTTTCGGCCTGGGCTGAAAAGGGACAGAAAATCAAAGAAGAGCTGCTTTTTCTTGTGGATGAAGATACCCGCGCTTTCAACCGCATTATGGATGCATTCGGCTTACCAAAAGGAACTGATGAGGAAAAGAAAGCCAGGAAAGTTGCTATTCTGGAAGCCTCGAAATATGCTATCAAAATTCCTTTCCGCGTGATGGAAAAGTCGCTTGAGTCGATGGAAGTCATGGAGGCTATGGCAAAAACCGGGATGAAAGCCTCGGCCTCTGATGTCGGCGTGGGCGCATTATGTGCACGGACGGCTGTCATGGGCGCTTTCCTTAATGTGAAAATTAATGCTGCAGGATTGGAAGATAAAGAATTCGCCGCGGAGTATGTAAGGAAAGGGAAGGAGATCGTGGAAAAAGCACAGCAGCAGGAAGTGGAGATACTGGCGGTTGTTGAGGGAAAGATTGGTAAGATTTGACGATTGGGTGATTTGCTGATTTGCAGATTTGCTGATTTGAAGATTGGTTGATATAACGATGATAACTTCTTATATTATTTGAAACGATCGAATTTGGTCCCGGAGGGACCTTTGAAAATAGCCCCGGACACCGTCCGGGGTAAGCAACGGAGGCCGTAATTACAAGTCCCGTAAGGGACGGCCGATAATATTTCCAGATGAAATCCTTTTGCCCCATCTTAAATAGATGCCTTTTCATTCGTCCCGCTGGGACTTTTAATTGGATTGCGCCCCTATTATCCCTGGACGTTGTCCAGGGCTATTATCGTTCCTCCCTGACGGGAGGAGATTAAAACTGTCGATTTACTGATTGTTTAATTGGTTGATTTGTCAATTGGTTGATTTGTCAATTGGTTGATTTGGAGATTTGGCGATTTGCTGATTGATTTAGTGTAGATTATCTGTCAGTTTATTTTATTATTAAAATTTTCCCGCCAATCCTTGATTTCTGCGATTCGAAATCATAGAAATAGACACCAGATTTGATTTGGCGTGTGTCCCATACTGATTTCTCATTTTTTATGCTAAGTGATTCTATTTCACGACCATATGCATCAGAGATGGTTAAAATCTGGTTTTTGAGGTTTGCATCCTGTTTCTCAAAAATCACATAATCTTTAGCCGGATTTGGGTAAATTTTTACCGGACAAATATTGGGTTCCTTAACTTTTGATACGACAGAATCCAGTGGTATTTTGACTAAAACTGCTCTTTCATTTGGATATGGGTCGACTTAGGAAAAAATGTAAATGTATTCACCTGAAACTAAAAGGGTATAATCCCACGAACTAATACTGTCGAGTTCCAACATGCGGAAAAACAGGTCTGGTGGAGAAAATTTACCGATAACAAGTCCATTATTAACTCCATGATAGATAAGCCGGTTCTCACTTACCGGGACAACACCCTCTATGTATTCGGTTGAAGTATCTATCGTGCAGTATTCAAAATCTCCATTCTCATCAAATTCGGAGATCAATCCTCTATCTATCCATGGAAATAAAGAAAGAGTAATACGTCCTGATGCAAAAAAACGATTCTCATTCAACCGGTTAATTACCCACTGGCCATAATAATTATTTTCCACTTCAATACACGTATCGACATTTAATATGTTACCATCTGTGTTGTACTTTACTATTCCTTGATGTTCCGTTTCTACCGAGATGAACTCGTGTCCAGATACCACTTCTATGTCATATGTCTCAATATTTGAAGCATCGAACTTTAATTTGACAGATCCGTCTGAATTCAGGTTATAGTAATTACTTTCAACTGGTGGAAAAGCATAATCATTTGAATAGATATTTTCTGCTAAAATGAATGTTCCGTCGGGTAATTCCCTGATCGGCCCCAATCGTGATCTATTATAACCTAATGCAGTTGTAGACCAACTCCAAATACTATCTCCTTCACTATTGGTTTCAAGTAATAAACCTGTATAATTTTCGCCGTCCATGGCAATAAAATAGTTTCCATTGAATTTCTTAATCATAGAACTGATCCAATTCATCCCACCTGAATAATCTTTTTTCCACAAGATCTCTCCGGCTTCATTAATCTTTGCCATGAACATTCGTTTTGTTGATCGGGGATTATACCTGTTGTTATCGGCTATAATAAATTCGCCATTGTCTGTTTTAATAGCTTCAAAAACCCTATAAATTGTACTATCTAACTTTGTAATAGTAAAAGGTTCCTGGGAATTGCCCGTCAATGATAAAACAGAAAGCAAAAACAATATAAATGCTATTTTTTTCATACTGAAAGTATTGCAGATTAATGCTTTCAATATACTATAAAAAAATGGAAAATGGATGAAAATAAGTTAACGTATGGTGTGGTTAAGTTTCCGGTTACCAAAGTTCAATTTCCCGGAGGTGCAACAGGTTCAGTCTCCTGAGATTTATTTTCTTCAGGTTCCTGTGCAACAGGCTGCAGTCTTTCCTCCAGAAAATCCCTGAGCACGGAAGGCTGGACATTCCGGGTAAGTTCCCCGCCTTCAGAATAAGAAATCTTGCCGGTCTGCTCTGAGACAACGATGGCAATTGCATCACTTTGCTCTGTGACCCCCACAGCAGCCCTATGCCGCAAACCCAGATTGGCAGATAATTTGGGGCTTTTGGATATGGGCAGGATGCAACGTGCTGCTTCAATCTTATTCCCTCTGATGATCACAGCGCCATCGTGCAATGGACTGTTGGGAAAGAAAATACTCTCCAGCAGTTCAACGGAGATGTAAGCATTAAGATACTGCCCTGTATCTTTTATGACCCTTAATTCATGCTGCCTTGTTAAGATGATCAGGGCTCCCTGTTTGATATTTGACATTTTCTGGCAGGCGTAGACGATTTTATCGATATCTACGATATAAGTACTGTCATCGCTGAAATGCCAGAAAAGGAACCTTCTCCGTCTCCTCTGGATAAAATCAGGCTTGCCAAGTGAAAGTAAAAACTGCCTGAGTTCCGGCTGGAAAATAATAAACAGGGCAATAATCCCCACGCTGAAAAAAGCCCCCAGGATTTGTCGTAACAGTTCCATCTGCAATGCATCCGTGATGCGCCAGATGAAGAACATGCTCACGATGGCAAAGAACATGTTTATGGAAACCGATCCTTTGAGCAGGTAATATAATTCATAAAGGATGAAAGCCACAAGCAGGATGTCAATCACATCAAGAAAGCGGATCTTCAGGAAACCGGTAAGTAGTATGGCGATCATTTGAATCTTGCAAAAATAGGAAAAATGCAGTTGCCTTTCAGGTTCAATTGTTCAATGTTCGACCATCTCGATTAACCGAACTGCTTCCACCGCCGGCTTCACATCATGCACCCTCAGGATAGAAGCTCCTTTTAAAAGAGCAATAGTGTTTAATACGGTTGTGCCGTTCAGGGCCTCTTCCGGCTTGATTTGCAGAACACGGTTGATCATGGATTTCCTGGAAAGCCCTGCTAAGACTGGGTAACCTGCTGCTACCAGGCCGTCAAGGTTTTCCAGGAGGCGGAAATTATGTTCCACTGTTTTCCCAAAACCGAATCCGGGATCAAGAATGATCTGGTCGTGCCCTGATTCCCGGAGTTTACGGACCTGCTCAAATAAAAAGCTGCCGACTTCCTGCACCACATCTTCATAAACCGGGTTTACCTGCATAGTTGATGGAGTTCCCTTTATATGCATGATGATGTAAGGGATTTGAATTTCAGCAATGAATGGGATCATTATGGGATCATAAGTGCCGCCGGAAATATCGTTGATCATATCGGCGCCTTCCCCGGCTGCAATTCTCGCTATTTCAGCACAGTATGTATCCACCGATAAAATAATTTCCTGATATGCTGCGCGAATTTCTTTTAATACAGGAACTAATCTCTTCTTCTCCTCTTCTACACTGACCTCTGCGGCTCCCGGACGAGTTGACACAGCCCCGATATCGATTATGTAAGCACCTTCACTCACCATCTGCTCTACTTTATCTCTCCACTTCCGTGCCCCCTGGTTCGCAGTTCCCAGTTTGCAGTTCCCAGTTCCCCGCCTCCTTTTCTCCAAATCGTTCAAATCGTCCAATCGTACAATCATCCCATCACAATACCTTCCCCCATCATAAAAAGAATCAGGCGTAATATTCAGGATACCCATCACACGGGGTCTGCTAAAATCAATTCTTTTACCGTTAAATTCAAAAATCCTTTTTGGTGAAAAAGATGTATTTTTATCGCCGTTTTTATCCATATTGAATATCAACCTTTTCTTTTGCGAAGATACAAGAAATGATGACAGAGACTTCCCGGCAGTTCGAACAGGCCATAGCAATGTGTAAAGAGGTGTTTGTAAACAAGATGAAGGATTATGGCAGCGCCTGGCGAATCTTAAGGACTTCATCACTTACCGACCAGATTTACATCAAGGCAAACCGTATAAGAAGCATTGAGCAAAAAGGCATCCAAAAGATCGGGGAAGGGATACGGACGGAGTTCATCGGTATCGTTAACTATTCGGTCATGGCCCTCGTCCAGCTGGAGCTTGGGCCCGAAGGGAAGCTGGAATTAAACAAGGATGAAGCACTTAGCCTTTACGACCGGCATATCCGCAGCGCATGTGAACTGATGGAAGATAAAAATCACGATTACGACGAGGCCTGGCGCAATATGCGGATAAGTTCACTGACAGACATCATCCTGATGAAACTCATGCGGATCAAGCAGATCGAGGACCGGGAAGGGGAGACACTCGTTTCAGAAGGGGTGGATGCGAATTACCAGGATATCATTAATTACGCGCTTTTTGCGTTGATCAAGCTTGAAACTTGAAACTTGAAACTAGAAACTAGAAACTCGGAACTACTCATGTTCAATCTCCGAAACATCTCCAGGATACTCGTAGCACTCGTATTCATTTTCTCCGGATTTGTGAAAGGGGTCGATCCGCTCGGAACGGCATACCGCATCGAAGATTATTTTATCGCTTATGGCATGGACTGGGCTAATCCCATGTCTCTTTTTCTGTCCATATTCCTTTGTACGCTTGAATTCACCCTGGGAGTGAGCCTGTTGCTGAACCTGCGCATCAAACTGATATCCTGGCCACTGTTGCTGATGATGATCTTTTTCACTATTCTCACGTTTTTTGATGCCATTTATGACCCGGTCCCGGACTGTGGCTGCTTTGGCGATGCCCTGAAACTGACCAACTGGGAAACTTTTTATAAGAATATCGTCCTGATCATCCTGGTTGGGATCATTTTTTTCTACAGGAAGAAGTCCCATTCCATGTTTCTGCCCAGGATTGATCACATAGCTATAGCAGTCATATTCACCGGGTTTGCCATATTCTCCGTTTATCAGTACCGGCATTTGCCCTTGATCGATTTCCTGGGATGGAAAAAAGGCACCGACCTTCTCCCGGATAATCCCGGTAAAGCCAAAATCTGCCTGACTTACAGGAATAAAATCACGGGAGAGGAAAAAGAGTACCTTTCTCCCGATTACCCCTGGAATGACAGTACGTGGGTGGCACAATGGGAATTTATGGATCAACGGATCGACGATTCTGGCGTGATCAAAGGCCATTCCCTACAAATATTCAATTATGAGGGTAATGATTACACTGAAACTTTTATCAATCATCCGGGGTACCAGTTCCTGGTTGCTTCTTATAGTCTTAAAGATGCTTCCCGTAAAGGTTTTGAGAAGATTGACAAGCTTTTTGGTGATATTTCGAGCGATGGCCATTCATTAATTGTTCTGACCGGAAGCTTGCTGGAAGAGATTGAGTCTTACCGGCAGGGACTCCATCCCGACCTTGAATTTTACCAGGCCGATGATATTGAACTGAAAATGATGATCAGGGCCAATCCCGGTTTGATTTTACTGAAAGACGGTGTGGTACTTGGTAAATGGCATTACAGGGATCTGCCGGACTACCAGGATCTGAAGAAAGAATTTCCGGATATGTAATGGTAAAAATTTAATTATGCCGGGTTTTCTGATCAAACGGTTGCTTTACGGTCTCCTGGTACTCTTCGGAGTCATAACCCTGGTATTTATACTCTTCAATATCCTTCCGGGCGACCCGGCCCGGATGATGCTCGGCCAGCGGGCTGATATTTCTTCCGTTGAAGCTATCCATAAAGACCTGGGACTGGATAAACCGCTTATGACCCAATACCTTAATTTTCTGAACGATATATCGCCCGTTTCGGTGCACAATAATCAAAATCCTGAAAATTACTGGTACCTCAACCCGGAGAAGTATTCACCTTACCTGAAACTGTTCAGCATTAAAAAAACCAGCCTTGTCTTAAAGATGCCCTATCTCAGGAAATCATACCAGACTAAAAGGGAGGTGGCAGCGATCATTGCAGAAGCATTTCCTAAAACCTTATTGCTGGCCGCGGTTTCAATGATCTTTGCATTTATTATCGGCGTTATTGTAGGTATTTTCAGCGCTTTAAAAAAAGATGGCATCTTCGACCGGGTAGCTTTGGTCCTTTCTGTTCTGGGCATGTCGCTGCCTTCTTTTTTTGCTGCGATTATCATCGCCTGGGTATTTGCTTTCCTGCTCTCCGATTATACCGGGTTAAACATGACCGGCAGCCTGCAGACAGTGGATGATTTTGGCAGAGGTGAATACCTTAGCCTGAAGAATCTTATCCTGCCGGCTCTTACACTTGGAATCAGACCGCTCGGGGTGATTGTCGAATTGACCCGCAGTTCCCTGCTGGATGTGCTTTCGCAGGATTATATCCGCACCGCCCGGGCAAAGGGGCTCAGCGAATTCCGGGTAATTACCCGGCATGCCCTTAAAAATGCACTCAACCCTGTAGTGACGGCGGTTTCAGGCTGGTTCGCATCACTGATGGCCGGTGCAGTCTTCGTGGAATATGTCTTTGATTGGAAAGGGATCGGCGTCGTCATCGTGGATGCCCTCGAAAAATATGACTTCCCGGTGATCATGGGTACTGTGCTCTTTATTTCAGTGATCCTGATCATCATCAATATCCTTACTGATATCACGTATGCGTTGCTTGATCCGAGGGTGAGACTGGAGTAGGGAGTCAGCAGTCAGCAGTCAGCGGTCAGCAGTCAGCAGTTGACATCAATCAGCACGAAACTCTAAAATGACCTCTTCTCTCATTCGACTCCTCATATTGTCTCCAGCCCTCACGGATTCGGGGGGGGGCAAATATCGCCGCTTTGTTTCAATTGGGCGTGTATTGCGCGAAACGAGGAAAAGGCCGTTACTATCTGCAAGTCGAATCAAGGCCGCTGAGTTTTTGATAAATATACCGCTAATGGCGGAGTCGCCCATAACGAAGACGGCACGCCCCTCGTGCTTAAGAACACGTGAACATTCCTCTATTACTTTGCTCATATCCCAGACAAACCGTCGGATCATACCCTGATGCCGATTATCAAGCAATTCGAAATCGACCATGGCTTTCATCGCTTCCTGTATTGCTTTATTTGAAGTGGTCCCTTTCGAAACTTCCGTACCGATATTGCCAGCCCTAATCGCGCGAATTTCGGAAATGCTATGCCCCATCCATACGAGGGACAGCTTGTGTCCACGAAGGTAATCGATGGCGTTCAGGTAAGGAGGAGATGTAATCACCATGTCCACACTCGCAGACTCTACTGGCAATGCTCTGGCATCGCCATACTGAATGTCGGCGGGTATAGAGTCATTAGAATTGCATATAAAAGGGCAACTGCTAGCCACAGTTGAGACAGCCTTGAGAAAGGCATTAAATGGCTGCATTGGAGCAATTTTATACACTTTATGGGGACGGCTATGAGAAATATCCATCGCAAGCGAAGCGCCGGAAGTCTTGGTGATAATCATTCGCGAGAATGCGCACCAAAGAAGAGTTCTCTCTGTTTGCGACCGAACCCTTGATATGCAAGTTGCTAAAGAACTTAGTTCACGGCGATTTCCTGGATCAAACCAGAAGTCAATAAACCGACATGTTTCTTCATCTGTGTTTTTCGGATAGGATCTCTCAGAAGTCATCCTATTGCTCAAAGTTCTTGCTTGTTCCAAAACAAGTTGCGCTCGGACTTTTAGAGTTTTTGGCTCAACATCGGCGCACCATGCACGCGCAATGAGAAGCGCAAGAGGATCGGTATCGAAGCCAATGGCACGGTGTCCTCTCAACCTTGCACAGACCAATGTTGTTCCCGAACCGGACATAGGGTCGAGAATATTCAATGAATCACCTGTTTCGGGTAGTGAGTCCCAAACAATCGAAGGCGCCATCCGAGCTGGAAACGGATGCACAGGGCGTATATGAGCTTTTTGTGTCGCAGAAATCATATATGTATCGTTCTTCTTTCCTCTTCGGGGTACTCGCCAACTGCAGCCCTAATATCCTCCAGGATCAAGTCTGGTCGCCGGTCGATTTCTACCGTATTTTCACGAGCGAAGACAACGCCACGCGCCATGACCTGCATAGCTTTGCAGCACTCAATTAGGTCTTGCTTGTTCATTCGTATCGCTGGTGTACAATGTCGAAGTTCTGTGATTACTGCAGCATATTCAACCGCTTCATTAGGTTGCTCTTCAGCTAAGTGCCAGATGGTTCCCAAAATCTCAATGTATGGCCAATTCTCAGGCGTCTGAGCCGCAAGATTATCGACCCACAATTTGCTTTCCTCCGGCGTAACACAGTTTCTAAAGAGATTGCGTAGATGGCTGAGGCCTCCAACCCGTTTCGCTGAAGCAACCCGGATCAACCGTGCCAAATCATCAATATGCATCAACGTAATAGTTTTACCAGTATTTCTCTTGTGAGTGTTGATTTCCCTCACTGAAGCGGAATCTTCGCCAGTGGAGGTGGCAAAGCCATTCCCTATCACTAAATGGTGATCGCAATTGTAATCCTGCATATGCCTTGCGATTCCTGATATATTCAAGCGTAGAGCAGATACAGACTGACCGCTTTTTGCCTCAAGGCCAACTTTGTATCGTTGAACAGTGCCGTCTTCCGCAGCTGCCAAATGAGCCTCAGCAGTACCATCGGGTTTGCCGCTCCCACCAATACGAATTACATTAGCAAATCCCATTGCCTCAAAAGCAGAACGCATTTCCTCTTCCAGTTTATTTTCATCGTCTCGTGCTTCGGTGAGGGCGAGGGCTATCATTCCTGCTGTCCGACGTGCGGACGATCTGACGAACTGCCTCAGTAATTCATCGCGTCTGCCAATAACGTCACGAATCACACTTTCGTCCAAACCCATATAATAGAAGTGAGCTTCCATGAGGATTTCGGACATAGCGAACATTTCGAGTGGAAGATTACGCCGAGCATCGGCGAAGAACTCTTGAAATGCAGCTACAAAAGGATGTGAAGAATTAATAAGCAACTTACCTTGCTGTATGTCGAAGATCGCAAAACCATCCTTTGAATCCAAAGCACTTAATTCCGTGGATCGAAGCAAACCGTCCGCTCCTTCAGCTTGTTGTTTCAACTCCTCCAAAAATTCAGTCTGTTCTTTATCGGAGAGTCCTGAAGGAAAACGTAGATAGTAAGGAGTGGCCTTTTTCTCCGCAACCATTTGGGCGAGCGCCAACAATGGCCTTCGAGTCATGCTTCCCGGCGCAGATGAGATTCGCGCAGAGATCAAGGCCGCTGGACTTTGTAATCGATCATATTCGACAAGTTTGTTACGGGCAAGATTGAAGCCAGCGCGCAGAAAGTTCTGTGCCTCTTTGTAAAGATCACCTTGTTGAAAGGATTCTCTCGAAGACCTTAGTGCTTCGTCCAAACTGTCAATGTGGACAACCATTCGAAACCTAGAAAATGTACCATGTCTTAGTAAATTGCGTTCTATGCCGAAACCTAAATCGTCGACATTCACTTGCCTTCCACGTACATAAACGAAGAAACCATTGCTTTGTCCAAATCTCTCCTTCCCAGCGTCAAGTTCATCCTTAAATATTTCTATGTATCCACTGATTCGACCCAATAACCTATCCTGATAGACGCCATATCGATGAATAGAATCTTCTAACTCGCTTATATCCTCTCGTCCAATAAGCCCTTCAGGACAAGGCTTAGGCATTTGGATCACATCTTTGCCAATAACCAGTTTTGCTATGGGCTCATCTATTTCTGGAGGAGAAATTGGATCCCCATCAAGAAAAAGGTGAAAATCACCGCGTTGGGGCATGGCAGTTTGCAAAATCCATTTGAGCCGACCAATTTTAATCTTCTTACCCATTTCCTTAAGCCCGGACATTATAGCAACGGTCCATGATGGATTCGCATTATCACCAAATAGGCGAAGAACTTTATATCCTTCCTTTGTTCCAAGTGTCCAAGGTAGTATTGCATCTTGAGCTTCTTGTTCCGTGAGTATTCTTAATGGTATTTTAATGGTTTGCTCATCGAAAACTCCTTTAGAACCTTCTCCGACGCTACTAGCCAGATTTGTGTAATCCATTGTGGCAGCATAATATGTATCACAGGACTTACTGATATGAGTAAGTTTTGAAGCCAAAACAAATGTGGACAATTTGCCAATGCCGAATTTCCCAATAGGGTTTCTTCTGGATGAACTAGTTCCCCTGCGTCTTGTACTTTCGCCAATGATCCAATGCTTCTTGAGGTCTTCATTATTCATTCCTTCTCCATCGTCAATAACAACGATAGTCGCGTTTGCAGCTTTAAGGTCTGGGGAAAGGATGATGTGGACATTCTGCGCGCCTGCATCAAACGAATTGGAGATAAGTTCTTCTACAGCCTTATTTGGGCTTGAATAGAGACCTTCAGAGAAAAGCTGAATGATCCTATGACTAATTTTGACATCTATCTGGTCAGTTGTGCTTCCCGCTATTTCGAACACATTTCTATTCGATGAATTCATTGTTATTCGGACCTTTTTCTAAATCTATATTTTGTATTACTACAGTCTTTTCTAAAAAATTAGTTTTGTCAACCATTATCTCGATTATGATAATGTTTAATTACTTAATAGACTGCGGATCTGCAGTCTATAATAGAATAAATATTTATTAAAAAATTAATTATTAAATAGTTACAGAATAATTGCTTTGTAGAAATAATGCCAATTCAAATTCTTTAACTTTATTACAAAATTAAAATTAAAGGTTTACAAAACCAAAAAAAGTATTGGAACAGGTCAAAGAATAGATAAAATAATGTCATTACATTCATAGAAAGGCAGAGTCATATTTTTTGTGAATTAAAAAATACATCTGTTTCCTCCAAAAAAACATCCTGCTGAAATAGGCTCTAACACCGCACTTTAGCCGACAGCGCAGCTGGTCGGCAGCAAGCGATTGTTGGGCTTTTAATCGGTTCGACATTCGTCATTGTGGTTCCAACTGCTTCTTACGGCGTAACTTTGTTTGATCGCGGCGAGCGATGAGCTGTTTTGAGAAAGCCCGCAGAGCATTGATGTCGGCGAGCAGTTCATCAGGTGCTGGGCGGTCATTATGCAAAGCCTTGGATTTGTCATGGCCTGTCATCCAAGTACTGGCCTTCGACATGTGAAGATCGACACTATGGATGTCGGAGTCTTCAATTGCTACTTGGTTGAGCTTGAGTGTCTGCACACTGTTCCGATATCGGCACACTACGTTGTAGAACATGTCATCCTCAACACAAGATTCCCAAGCTTCGCGCAATAACCCATATATATGTGCCGCTTTCTCGTTGTATTCGGCCATATTGTTCGGATGAAGCGGCTTGATCTCGTGCACTAATCCGTCCAGGTATTGAGTCCGCTGGTTGACCTTCAAGGCATACCATGGTGCGCCGTTTGTCGTGACACCAGCCGATTTGCCAACTCGGCGCAAAGTATGCACGGCAATACCAACAGGCGTACCGGCCAAAGCTAGCGAGAGGCCGGCGTCCTGCAATTCCATTAGGAAAGCTATGTTATGCGTGAATATAATTACCTGCCGTTTCAACCCCTCGCGTGCGAGCCGAGCAGCGATCTTACCGGTAAACACATGATCAAGTGATGAGACCGGGTCGTCCAAAACGATCGCGTTGGCATGTGGAGCAAGCTGAAGTTCAGCCAAGAAGCCAGCAATCGCGATGACACGCGCTTCGCCCTCACTGAGTATTTGGGATGTACGCGCACGGTTCAGTATGTTAGCGCCTTCTAGCCACATCTCGTGCACCGTCTCTCCGATGTCTCCACTAGCCTTCAGCGAAATAGGAACCCTCGTCGCGCCTAGCTCACTAAGCTCCGCCTTAAAGGCATTTAGCAACTCAGGGGTCAGGTTCTTCCGGATTATCGTTGTACCTTGCCGCGTGATCTCTTGTGTACGAAGGGTGGCGACGGCGCGACGCAGATTAGCATTGCGGCGTGCCTTTGCGACAAACGCGCTGATATCAACTTTCCTTGTATTGAGTGCTTTTCGCGATTTGCGTTCTGCCACGTTGGCGATGAGCTTCTTATACTCCTCGGGTTTAGCCGCGTTCGTGATTTCGGTAGTCTTTTGTGTAAGCGTTTGCATAACTGCTTGTAGTGCCTCCGCAACTGATGCAGGCCAGGGTGGCAGCAACACTGCCTTCCGCGGATCTTCACCTTCTTTGAGCAAAGCTAGTGATGCTGCTTTTCGCTTCGCAACCGCCACGTGGTAGGCTTGAAAATCACCTGCCACCTTCGTGTCCTGACTGGCGAGATCGTCGAAAATGAATTCTAGCGCTGCGTCAGACGAGGGAGCTATATGTTCTACTTTATCGCGCATCAACATCAGCGCGTTACGCTTGCCGGCGAGCACAGCGTTTGTGGCATCCTCCATGAACTTCTTAAAACGGCCAAAACGGGCAACCGCCCGCTCATCTAATGGTTGTTGACACAGTACGCAGACCGCATCGTCTGTCTTTGGGAAGGATTCGCCGGGATAGGCTATCTCTTCAGAATATTGCTTCGCTGCCTTGTAGAGGATTTCCCATTGATTGGTAGACGCAACGCCGGGCAGTGCTTCGGGCGTCTGCCGTTCGGCCATGGCAGACGCATGTGCGAGCTGCGCGGCGTTTACTTCAGCAAGAACCTTCTGGATGGCTTCATTCGTCAACTCCGCACACATTACAACGAGTCCAGCCATAGCGTTAACCGCATTATTGACGCGCCCCTTGGTCTTATCGAGGCGGGCGACCTCTTGCGTCGCTTTTGAGGAGTCTGATGTCCGCACGAGCCTTTCATGGGCAGCCAATTCCAGCTCATCCTGCGGAGTCCAAAGCGTAGCTGCTTGAATAACCTCGTCTTTGGTGGTCTCCGACAATGACTCAAGAAAGATTGCCGAAGGTGTGCCCACTTCAATGGCTGAATCCTGAATCGGGGAAAGGTCCGTTATCTCGGCTTCCAAGTCAGCCCGAACTTTCAGGACTATCTCAGCAGTTTTCATGAATATGTCTCCACCGTAAGGTAGATAGCTGATTTCGTTGCGGGCATCCGTAATGACTCTGGCGCAACGACTGTCGAACACAGTGATATTGGTCAAGACAGGATCAGGGGGGATATCTTGGGTCCAAATAATATTCATTTGCTTGTCGTCCTGTTTTATCTTAAGAGTCGCGGTTGGTGTACCGGGTGGTACCCTTGCGAAGACGTCTGGAAGGATACGCTCTTCTTTATCGCGGGCTTGGCAAGCGAGCTTCAGAATTCGGGAGTAGCCGGACTTACCGGAGCCGTTGTCTCCGTATACCACCGTGACGCCACTTTCGGCGAAGGGCTGTGTCTGACCAGCCTTGATAATGTTAACGTTTCGGACATCGTCAATTGACAGCAGTTTGACCGCAAGCACTGTTGCTGGAGCACCCGAAAATTTGCCAGCAACTGGGGGAATTGGCTTCAGATTATCCGGGGGTGGTGAAAGCTTCAAGTCTGCTCTGGCCAAAGCCAGTATCTCAGAATAATCCTGATTACTTAGCGGCTGTTCGCCTGTCGTCAAAACACGACGTACAACATCTCCTTGCCAAGCTGGTAAAGTGTTAGCCCACGTGATCACATCGTCAATGGTAGCCATATATTAATCTATTGGTCTAACTATTCAATAAACTGCAAACTTGCTGTCTATGACTCGTTAGACATTGCTATACAAATTAGTTATTAAATAGTTACCGAATAATTGCTTTGTATAAATACATCAAAACAAAATTCCTTCACTTTCTTACAATAATAAGACAAAAGGATGACAAAACCAAAAAAAATATTGGAACATGTCAGTTAACATCAGGCAGTTGGCAGTTTACGGTCGGCGGTAAGCGGCCAGGGGTGGGTTTTTTGCTCAGTTTTTTCTTCTCCACCCCGAATATCCCTGCCGTGTATTTTTCATAGAGATCGAAGAGGTATTCGATCCGTTTCGTTTCATTGGGAAATGGCTGCGGACGGTAACACAAATCCACGGCTTTATCGAGTTCCTGGTGGGCCTTTACCAGCGCCGGCGGCATCGTCAGCGGATCATACAAATCGGCCAGGCTGCTGCCGGGAAACTGCAACCGGGTATCCAGCACCTTCTGCGCCGCCGCTTCCACCACCTGCTTTTGCTTATCCGTGGGATTTTCCGGCCAGGGGAAATTGTTGTAAACGATTGTATTTGAATAACGGAATCTGCTTTCTAATCTTCCGCAAATATGCTTAACCCATACGACATGCATAAAAGAGCTTAAAACACCAAATTCAAATTTTGACGCTTTTGGAATAACACTGGCTGAGTTATTAATTATAAAGTCAGATGTAAAAAAGCCAAGAGGTATATATGTTCTGTTTTCAGAAGTTGTCAAAGGGACGAATATGAAATCATTAATCGGCTGCCTTAATTCAGCAAATATTGAAGGATATCCAGCAGCAATTTTTGTCGGTAGCTTTTTACTCTTTAAACGAAATTCCCGAACATTTTCAATCCTCCTTAGAATCAACGGAAATTGTTGTAAATCATTTGGTTCTGCTCCAACAAGCCATAAACACCATCGAGTTTTATTTTTTAAAAATTCATCTGCACTGATGAAGGGCCTGATATATTTCCTACTATTTGGTTCTGCATTAATTAAATCTTCTTTTTCTTTTTCCGATAATAAGAAATTGCCATTATCAACAGGTTTACTACCCCAAACCATTATTGGGAAATTACATATTGGAGTCGATCTTGACTTTATTACAAGGTCCCTACCTTGAATAAGATAAGGATTAATATTACTGACTTTAATTTCATGTGGCTCACCTTTTATATCTTCATATTCAAAAAGTCTTTTTTCTTGGATATCGAAATCAGAAAATCCTACTATAACAACATGAACCGCAGCTTTTCCACGGGCTTCATTGCTCCACTTAAAAGTCCGATGTGCAAAATGAATCTTAATCTGATATTTATTAAATAGTGTCTGTCCATAATGTCCCCCATTTTAATAATAACCATCCGATTTTTTGAAGCGCAGGGGGATTTTTCGCAACAAAATACCATCACTCAGTGATACAAGGCCAAGAGCCTGTTAATTTCTCAGC
>JALNZD010000015.1 GCA_023229505.1 Bacteroidales bacterium
AATCAGAACAATTATTTTTAATGGCGATATTGGAACGACAATCAGAAAACTTTAACATTAACAATTTAAAGGATGTCGCATGAAAGCCACGTCAATTAAGCATTACAGAAGTGCGAAACTTGAGTTACATGATTCACACATTTGAGCGGGCGATTGTGTAGTGATGGACTTACTTTAAAAACGCATTACACTTGAAAATGTGTGAATCATGTAACTCTTTCCCGGAATTGTGTAACACTAAAGTGATTAAAGGTGTGCAACTTTGCATTGAGATAATTACATTACCATAAACAATTAAAGAAACACAATGGCAACAGTAAAAAAATTAGGCATCTGGATAGATCATTCAAGCGCTCACTTAACGGCTATTTCAGCCGATCCCTTTGAAACCAAAACCATTGAATCAAATTTTACGCATGAGGATAGGGAGCATACTCTTTCCAGGAGTGAAAATGTAATGCACAATAAGGAGCATCATCATCATTCCGAATATTACAAAAAAATAGGTGAGGTAATCAGAAATTACGATGATGTAATACTCTTTGGTCCAACTGATGCGAAAGTTGAGCTATTTAATGTTTTAAGAGAAGATCATCGTTTCGCAAAAATAAAAATTGAAATTAAACAGGCTGATAAAATGACAGAGAGCCAACAACATGCCTTTGTCAGAGAATATTTTTCAGGACGCTGATTTCAATATCACAAGATTTTGCATTCGGAATAGCAGAACTCAAACGAAACCGGAATATGGCAACCAGGCTGACCTTAATGAAATGAAAAAATTTAATCCTGTTATTAAAGTAAAAGGGTTTGCAACGGCGCAATCCATGAGGCTCAGCGATAAAACAATGGACAAAACTGCCCAGGCAAGCAACTTTTTAACAAACCTTGCCGATGTTTTTTTCTTTATAATGCAAATCATCCGGGAAACATTTTCGCGCAACTTTGAATTTAAAGAATTTTTGCGCCAATGTTTTCAAATCGGATATAAATCATTACCGCTTATTTCAATCACCGGAACCATTATGGGTTTGGTGCTTACAATTCAATCGCGCCCGGTACTTGTTGATTTCGGGGCAGTTACCCTGCTTCCCGGTATGGTGGCAATATCTCTCATCAGGGAAATGGGTCCGGTTATAACAGCACTTATATGCGCAGGAAAAATTGGTTCGGGTATGGGAGCTGAATTGGGTTCAATGAAAGTGACCGAACAAATTGATGCCATGGAAGTATCCTCCACCAATCCTATCAGATTTTTAGTTGTCACAAGAGTATTAGCAGCAACGCTTATGATACCATTATTGATTTTATATGCTGATGCACTTGGCATATTAGGCAGCTGGGCAGGCGCAAATATTAAGGGCGATGTAACATTTGTCCTGTTTTTCTCACAGGCATTCAGCCATGTTGAGTTTATTGATTTTATACCTGCTGTCATAAAATCATTTTTTTTCGGGGCAGTAATCGGATTAGTAGGATGTTATAAAGGATACAATGCCGGGCGCGGAACAGAAAGTGTAGGCATTGCTGCAAATTCTGCTGTTGTGTTAGCATCACTCCTGGTGATAATTTTAGATATGATTGCAGTACAAATTACCGATATGCTTATTTAATTTGAAAATTGAAATTAGAAATTAGAAATTAGAAATTAGAAAATTGCAGGAGCAGATTTTAGATAATGATGGAGAATAACACCAATACAACAAGTAAAGCATCATTTAATACGAAAAGTGATGAACCGGTTATCGAAATAATTAATCTTAAGAAATCATTTGGCCAGCAAGAGGTATTAAAAAATGTTTCTTTAAAGCTTTTTAATGGCGAAAACTTGGCTGTGCTTGGCAAATCCGGCACAGGTAAATCTGTTTTAATAAAATGTATTGTCGGTTTATTAAATTCTGATGGCGGAACGATCAATGTGTTTGAAAAAAATGTGACTACATTAAACAGAAAAGAATTGGGTGAATTGAGACAGAAAATAGGTTTTCTTTTTCAGAGTGGCGCATTGTATGATTCCATGACGGTAAAACAGAACTTGGAATTTCCATTGCGAAGAATAAAAAAGAATCTTACTCAAAAAGAAATTGAAGAAAAAATAAATGAGGTCTTAGAAAATGTTGGTTTGGCTGATGCATTGAATAAAATGCCCTCACAACTTTCCGGCGGCATGCGAAAACGAATAAGTTTGGCGCGCACCATTGTCGTGGACCCGATGATCATGTTATATGACGAACCCACAACAGGACTTGACCCTGTTACTTCCGATGAAATTAGTTCACTCATCATGGATGTTCAGAAAAAATATAAAACTTCTTCTATGATCATCACACATGATATTAAATGTGCCCGTAACACAGCAAACCGGATTATCATGTTAGAAGAAGGAGAAGTTTATGAGGAAGGAAAAGTAGCTTACTTTGAAAACTCAACCGACCCGTTAATTAAATCCTTCTTCAAATTAAAATAAGCAATTCAAAATTTAACATTTAAAATTCAAAATTAGCCATGGATACGCACACACAAAAATTTAAAGTACGCTTAGGGCTATTTATTGCAGGAGGATTGGCGCTTTTTGTACTTGCCATATTTATTATCGGAAAACAACAAAATTTATTTAATCCTGTTTTTAAACTTACTACAACTTTTAACAATGTAAGCGGATTACAGGTCGGAAATAATATCCGCTTATCCGGAATTAATGTAGGCACTGTTGACAACGTCATCATCATTAACGATTCAACTGTAAGGGTAGATATGTTGATCAAAGAAGATGTCAAGCAGTTTATTAAATCGGACTGTATAGTGGCAATAGGTTTAGAAGGACTTATTGGCGACCGGCTGTTAATTATTACGCACGGAACCTCTGATGCGCCTGTAGTAAAAGAAGGACAACAACTTACATCAACCGAGCCTGTTGAAACAGATGCCATCATGGCAAGTTTGCAGGTGACGGCAGGTAATGCCGAAATTATTTCGCAACAACTTGCAGAGATTATGATTACAGTAAACAGTGGAAAAGGAACACTTGGCAGGTTAATTCAGGACTCAACCATTGCAGAAAATATTAGTCAGACCATCGTGAATCTTAAAACAAGTTCCAAAGGATTAGATGAAAATATGGAAGCAGCCAAACATAATTTCCTTTTAAAAGGTTATTTTAACAAGAAAGAAGAAGCAGCCGCAAAACTTAAAAAAGAGGAACAAAAGAAAGCAGACAAACAAAAGAAAGCAGACGAAAAAGAGAAAGAGAAAGAGGAAAGACAGAAATAATTATCCAAAAGTCTGATAAGCATTAAATAGATGTTGGTAAACGGAAAAGACATAACCGTTCATGCTAATGGTAAATGCAAATGTGGTCCAAAACTATTTTCATACTTTTTTTTATCTCAATTTTAACAACTGATTTTGCATTTGGACAAAAAACTCCTGCCAAAAAAGATTCGAAGAAACTTTATGAGAATATTGAATCCTATTCCGGACGAAGCAAGTTTTCCAAGTTTATGTACCGGTTAGTTTTTAAACCGGTTGCACCCAGCTCAAAAAAAAAGAAAGTTTATAAAAAACTGATACAAAAACCCTACAGCACTTTTGAGGGGAAAATTATCAGGCATATTAATATTGTAACACTGGATCCGTTTGGCTATTCAATTGCTGACACTATTGTAACATCGCAAAACTTCATATTAAAAGCCGGAAATAAGCTGCATATAAAATCTCAGTCTGGAACAATTCGAAACCTGCTACTTATCCGGGAAAACAAACCATTCGATTCGTTGCTTGTAAAAGAATCTGAACGATTGGTACGCAAGAAGGCAAATGTACATGATGTTTCATTTTTCATTATCGCAACTTCAAAAAATTCTGACTCTGTTGATATTTTTATTCGCGAATTAGATAACTGGAGTATTATTCCTAAAGTTTCAGCTTCCTCTTCCCGCATCACTATTAATTTGATTGATAAAAATTTTTTAGGGTTCGGGCACGAATTTCGAAATATTTACTCCTGGCATCATACCACCGGAGATGATGCTTTCACTACAAATTACTTTATTCCCAACATCCGCAATACCTATATCAGCACAACACTGAATTATGGTACAGATGAGTTAAGGAATTCTATAATGAGTGTCTCAATTGACCGTCCGTTTTTTTCTCCCTTTGCGAAGTGGGCAGGAGGAGTAAAAATTACACAGCTATTTAGCAAGGATACCATTCATTTAAGCGATTCGCTATTGTTGCAAAGATTTAAATTTAACACACATGATTATTGGGCGGGTAATGCCATTCAAATATTTAAGGGTAATACGGAAAATCGTCGCACAACTAATTTTATTTCTGCAGTGCGTTTTTTACGAATCCACTATCTTGAAAAGCCAGAGGAAATGTATGATACGGTGCATCTGTATGCCAATGAAAATTTTTACCTGGCCAATATTGGCATCTCACAACGAAAATTTGTACTGGATAAATTCATTTTCAATTTTGGCAAAACAGAAGATGTACCCATTGGAAAAGTATTCGGCCTGACATGCGGCTATCAGGAAAGAAATAAGACCAGCCGTTTATATTTAGGCGCGCGTATTTCTTTCGGCAATTATTATCCTTGGGGATACCTAAGCACTAACTTCGAGTATGGATCTTTTTTCCGGGGATCACATTCAGAGCAGGGAATTTTATTGGCTGATGTAACATATTTTACAGGATTGGTAGAAATAGGAAGATGGAAATTCAGGCAATTCGTAAAATCGCAGGTTATTATTGGCATAAACAGACTCTCTTACGATAGTTTAACGCTCAATGATGGTTATGGCCTGGATGGCTTTCACAGTTCTGAATTGTCAGGTACCAGCCGCCTTTTATTTACGTTGCAAACACAATCCTATGCCCCGTGGAATTTTATCGGATTCCGGTTTGGGCCCTTTCTTAATTGTTCACTTGGCATGCTTAGCGATCCGGTAACAGGATTAAAAAACAGCAAAGTATACGCACAATTAGGGTTGGGCATTCTAATTAAAAATGACTACCTGGTTTTTAATACATTTCAGATATCCATCTCATTTTATCCCATAATTCCTGGTGTCGGGAATAATGTTTTTAAAATAAACTCATTTAAAACATCTGATTTCGGCTTCGGGGATTTTGAATTTGGAAAACCGGCAATAGTGGTGTTTCAATGAGGTAAAATAAGATGATTAAAGCTCTGAGATAATCTTGCGCAATTCTTCTTTGGTTTTGCCAAGCTTGATTTGAAGTTTTCCATACATTTCCTCTTGCTTGCCTTCTTCATACATCAGGTCATTTCACACATATTATTTGATAAATGGAAACTTGAGAACTAATGCGTTCCTGTATTTTCATTTGACTTGTAAATCATCAGCGAAAAGTTTGCCATTAGAGTTATAATTTTAATGTGTGAATGATGTAACTTATTTATAAATTTATGTAACATTTCCGGGAATTAAGCGGATTACCTTTGAAATATAATTTAAAATAAAAATTATGAACGTCAAAAGAATCTTTGGGGTGCTACTCACTGTCCTTGGAATCGGTGGGCTTATTTATGCTGCAGTATTATTTGTCAATCTCTCAGGTGGTACGCGGGATATTAAAGCGCTTGTCATTTTCGGCATACTCGGTATTATATTCTTCATTGCCGGAATTGGCCTTATACGCACAACAAAAGACGAATCATGATGTGTGAATAATGTTAATTGTTTCCGGAATATGGTAACCGGGCTGAAACTAATGAAAAATTATTCATTTATTTCATAAAGACGAAGCCTGTTTTTAAGCTCAATAATTTCATCCTGCAGGGAGAGTATTTTCTGCAACAAATGAGTGATGGTGTCAATACCTTCCAGGTTAATATCCAACTCATAATAAAGGCGAATAAATTTCTCCAATTGCTGAAGCTGGCCTGCATCGATAAACCCTGTTTCTTTAATGGTAGTAATTTCTATCAAGCCGGTTTGTTGTAATGAACTGATAAATGAAATCTCAATGTTGTGATTGGTACAGAACTCATCTACAGCTATTAAATATTCTGTTTGCATTGTTTACGTTTTGAAAATTACGATTTGGATAGTTCGGTAAATAATACTTTTTGGTTATCCGTTAAATTTGTTGGAATTTTAATCGTATAGGTTACGTATAAATCTCCAAATTGCCCTTCATTTTTATAAACAGGAAATCCTTTGCCTTTTAACTTTATTTTACTTCCATTTTGAGTTTCAGGCTTTACTTTTAGTTTTACTTTTCCGTTTAAGGTATCCATTGTGATTTCACCTCCCAGCACGGCGGTGTATAAATCTAAATCTACGGTAGAATATAAATTATTTCCCAAACGTTTGATATTGGGGTGATTAGCTATTGAAAATGAAATATATAAATCACCGTTCGGCCCGCCATTTATTCCCGGGCCTCCATGGCCTGAAATTTTAATTGTTTGTCCATTTTCAATTCCTGCAGGAATAGTAATTCTTATGCTTTTCCCGTTTACCGTTAACGTTTGTTTGTGCGTTTTATAAGCATCGATGAGGTCAAGATGTAATTCTGCATTGTAATCTTCTCCTCTGTATTTCACCTTCATTCTCCTGGCGGCACCCGCGGATCCACCAAACATGGATTCAAAAAAACTGGAAAAATCCCCTTCAGTTTGTTCCCCTGAATACCCCGGTCCACGATAATTTGACGATTGTTCCTGATATTGTTTCGCTTTTTCAAATTCTTCAGCATGTTGCCAGTCCTTTCCGTATTGATCGTATTTCTTGCGTTTATCGGGATCGCTCAATACTTCATTGGCTTCATTGATCTGCTGAAAATTCTTTTTAGCATCTCTATCATTCGGATTTAAATCGGGGTGATACTTTCTGGCCAATTTCCGGTAGGCATTTTTGATGTCCTTTGGCGTTGCCGTTTTATCAATCCCTAATATTTTATAATAGTCTACAAAGAGCATTTCTTTCACGAAATTTATATATCGTAGTCCTGATCATCAGCATTTTCCATAAGTGTAAAATCTGAAAGTTCGTCGTCTTCGTCCCCCAGGAACTGCATGTCACTGTCCGGACCAGGTTCCAGTATGTTGTAATCATCATATGATTTGTAATTTGACCGGTCATGAGAATAACCTTCGTTACGCTGGTCGTTTTGATTTCTATTCATTTTTCTAATTGTTTAATTGTGAATGAAATTTCACTAAATAAAAATAAGTTGCTTTATTACAGAAATCGTTACACAATTTTGGAAATGAATTACATCATTCACACATTTTCTTTAGTAAATAGGTAACAAACAAATGTGTAGGTTTTAATGATGCTAATTATTTTTCGCAAATTTGATCAGTGCTTCATTAAACTTGCGGGTTTCTTCCAGGAACAAGCTATGGCCGCTATTCTCAGAAGCAATAAGGTGTGAATCTGAGATTCCCGCTTTCATCTGTTCAGCAAGATCAAAAGAACATATTTTGTCTTTTTTGCCATGCAGGATCAATGTCGGAATGGTTATTTTCAGCAGATCACTTCTCAGGTCCGTATCACGCAAAGCGATTAGACATTGAGCTGTTGCATAAGAAGAAGCGCTTAAACAAATCCCATTTAACCAATTGCCGATTCCTTCATTTAATGAGGTTTCAGTAGCGGAGAATATCTTTGCGAAATTGGATAAAAGCTTTGGCCGGTCCTGGTAGTTCAATTTAATCAAGTCATCAACAGCACTTTTTGGCAGATTGTATGGGAAATCTTTGCGTCGTGTCCAAATCGGGGCTGCTGCCCCGCACAAAGCCAGCTTAGAAACATGAGTTCCATTATCCGCTGATACAAAACGAACCGCAATGGCCCCGCCCATGGAAAAGCCAACTAAAACAGCATCTTTTATATCCAGTTTACTTAAAACTTTTTTTATATCCAACGCATGTACATCGTAATTATAGGCTCCGTAAGGTTTATCGGATTTGCCAAAACCTCTTAACGTGATACCAATTACACGGAAATTTTTATTTATCAGATCGTTGTATTGGTATTCATACATTTCATCACTTAATGGCCAACCGGGTATTAAGACAATAGGTCTTCCTTCGCCCGCATCTGTAATATGAAGGCGTACATTGGGTTCTACTTCAATATATTCTGCTCTGGCCATTCCAGGCATTGTTTTATCAATTAGTTTTTCCATTGTTTTAAATATTTAATTATTGTTATTGATTGCACACCATATCTACAAATTCTTTGTTGATTTGGCGGGTGTCTCTGATTTAGCAATCTTAGCAGGAGGTACTTTACCTGAGAACATTTTAGTTAATGATTCCTCAAACGTCCAAGTATTGTATTAAGAGAAGTTTTTAACTTATCAATTGCCCCTTCTACTGCCTGTTCATGAGTATTTCCAAGATTTGTAACAGCAATTGGGCGCCTGCCTTCAAGTCGGGCTTCAAGCAAACACCGTATGTCGTTCAGCCCTTCCTTATTGCCATTTTCATCTGAAAGATGAACCTCCAACCTTGTTATATGCTGACTAAACCTGCTTAATTCTTCTGATATTAATGCGATTAACGGAGCTCTGAGTTCTTCGCTTCCGGTTATATTATTGTCGGTATTAAATTGAATTGTCATTATGGTTGAATTTATTTATTACTGAATTTTGATAGAGCTAAATTAAGCACCTGGAAGAGGATAAGTGTTACATGACTTTTGTCCGTGATAGTCTATTTTCTATAATACGTATAGAAATGCTACCAAATTTGCCTTTTCTTGTACTGTCAGATGCAATTCCTGAATGATATTGAAGTATTCCACAACATCTTCCAAAGTAAAACACCTTCCGTCATGCAAATAAGGAGGTGAGTCTTTGATGCCTCTTAAAGGGAAGGTTTTAATAGCACCATCATGCGCCATCATCATGCCATTCACCATTTCTTGTTTATAAAAACGTTCTGCCTTTAAATCGTGCATGCTGTTATCGGTATAGTAAGGTGCTGTATGACATGAAACGCACCGTCCTTTGCCGTTGAAAATTGCTTCTCCCTGTAATTCTGCCGGGGATGCTTTGGTGTTATCCAACTCGCCATATATATTGAGCTTAGGGGCTGGCGGGAAATCTAATAACGCCATAAATTCAGCCATAAAGTGAACTTGCGAACCTCGTTCGAGAATGTTAACTCCCTTTTTGGCTGCCATGCACATATCCCCATCAAAGTAGGCGGCCCGTTGTTCGAATTCGGTGAAATCTTCAACAGTTTTAAGTGCGCGTTGCGAGCCAAATAGTCTCTGAACATTTACTCCACGCAAGGTTGGTGTTTCGATCCTGTGCCTGAACTCCTGGGGTCGAATGTCCCCAACCAGATGGTTAGCACCGTTGCTGTGTCCGTTGACATGACAATCAAAACAGGTAACGCCAAGGCTGGGTCGGTCAGTTCGCCGGTCTTCTGTAGCATTAAACTGTTGTTGCGGAAACTGGGTTACTAATAAGCGCAATCCTTCGAGTTGTTTTGGATTTAAAATGCCATTGAAAATTTCGTAGTAATTATCGATGGTGATCAAACGACCCTTCGCAACATCACCCAAATCGGGTCGTGTGGTTAGATAAATGGCAGGTGTAGGATCAGGGAGAATATGCTCCGGAAGATCAAAATCCAAATCGAAGCGAATAAGCCGGGGAAGCGAATCAGTAATCATTTTGGGGAAAAGCATGCCACCTTCGGCATGATCGGCAAATGGCAGCGGTTTGTAAGGGAATAAGTCCTTCATTTTTATCTGCTCAGGAGTTAGCTTATCCAGCTCTGCCCAGCTAGTACCTTGAAGTTTGGCTGTAGGACCTACGGGTACATTTTTTCCCCCTGACATGACGATGTCAGGAGATGTTTTTTTTGAAAGATCATACCGGGCATTTAATAAAGCCATGTGTTCTTTTGTGCGATCCGCTTTTACTTTCATGCGGTCGGCCTTAATTTGGTCAAAACCTACATTCTGGTTGACAGGACCATAGCTAGAAACGACATTCGCTTGCTGAGCAAAAGATACATCAACATTGAATATTGTAATCAACGAAATGCAGAAGCAAAATAGTTTTTTCATTTGTTGGTTCATCTTTAAACAGGTTAAACATTTCTTTAAGAGATTAATATCATTCGCAGATTCTGCCTGCGTTCTGAAAGAATTTCTAAATTGGAGTAATGAAATTTTTAAGAAGACGAATTTATACATCTTTACCCGGATATGTATTACATAATTTTTAAGAAATATTACATAATTCACACATTTCCTGAATTGAAAACTCCGGTTACGGGCTTATTCGAGGAGTTTTATGAATGAAGTTTGAAATTACCTTATGATGGATTCTTATTCTTATATTGATTTTTTTAAAAAGGATAACCTATTGCAATATTCAAGATCAGGTTCTCACTTCTCCACGAAGGACTCCCAACGTTTATCTGATTTAACACCCACCTGTGATTTCCTTCCAGCCATGGCTTTCGCAGCGGTGTTGCAAGGTCGAACCGTAAAATGAAAAAGGAGACATCAATTCTTAATCCAATGCCTGCCCCTACAGCAATTTCATCAGCGAACCGGGAAAAGGAAAACGGGCCCCCTATCGTTGAAGGATTTGATTTTAACAGCCATACATTTCCAGCATCGACAAATATGGCACCTTTGAAAAAGCGATAAATTGTAAAGCGATACTCTGCGTTCATTTCCAGTTTTACTTCGCCTCCCAATTGTAAAAATCCTATGCTATCGTTATTCTGATTATAGGTGCCCGGACCAACGGAATTAATACTAAATGCGCGAATACTGTTAGGCCCGCCACTGAAAAATTGTTTGGTGTAAGGCAGGATTGAAGAGTTTCCATAAGGCCTGGCGACACCCGCAAAAACTCTCATCGCTAATTTATTTTTATCTATAAAATTGTAAAAGCCCCGGCCATCAATACTTAACCGGGCGTATTGCGAATAGATAGATCCAACCACACTTGAGGGGTTATCGGCTGATATTTTTTCCCCGGCTATGATTTTTGCCAACGAAAAAACATTCCCTGCAGCTTCAGCTGATAGTTGAAAAAAGTATTGCATCTTTTTCAAGGATACTACTTGTTCGTTATACGTATATGAATAACTTCCTCCTGCAATGAATTGCTCTTCATAACTTTTTTTAAGAAAAGGGTTTGACTCGAGTAATTCATTGAATGCGGCTGATTTATTTGCAAGAGTAGTATAGCTTATATTTATTGGATTTAATTCATGTTCTTTCCTGATATCTTTTTTCCATTTATAACCATAAATGAATTGAAATGTGCGCATGTCGAAATAACCGACTCTTTTCAAATAGGAATACGAAAGCGAAAAACGTGTTTTTGGAATGTATAAACTGTTTGTTCTTTTAATTTTAAACGGTACAAGAAAGCGTGGAAAATACAACTCAATCTGCGGATTAAATGAATAAGAATATAAATTTTTGTTTTTCCCGCTCAATTGTGCCTCGAATGATGCCGCCATACTAAGATTTAGTAATTCAGCTCCCTTAAATGCATTTCTATTCATAAAACTTGCATTCAACCTTGGCCCCGTATAATTATTTGATTTTGAAACAAGTTCCATTTCAACCCTGAATGTATGCTTCGGCATGGGTGTCATTAAAATGGTTACATCTAAAAATCCTGCTGCTGAAGTATCGCTGTCAGTAAATTTCATGCGGACGAATTTGAAATTACCCATCGTCATCAAACGGTTAAGCGTGATGTTGTGATTTTTTCTTGAATAGATTTCATTCTTTCTTAAATAAACCGATCGTGAAATTACTTTTGGCCTGATCTTCATTTCTGTTTCTTTCCCCAGAAAAAAATTACCCTGATACCTTAGCGTGTCTTTCGGCCTGTCTGCTTCTTCCTCGTCCAACGAATAATCCTGATCAATAAACACTTTATTGATGCGATACACAGTCAAAGCCTTTTCTGTAATACTGTCTTTTAAGGTAAGCCTGAATGTTACATTATGATTTACAATGGATGTATCGGCTTTAAAAAGCAAATAATCGGGATTGAAGTAGAAATACCCGTTGTTTTTCAATAAAGCATCAATTCGCATCCTTTCGCTTTTCAAGTTTTCCAGACTATAATCATCACCCGGTTTAATCAATGATTTTTTCTTTACTTTAAGGATCATCCGGTTTATACTGTCGTTGGAAACAGAATAAATAAGTTCTTTGATTGTATATGGCTTATGAATATGACTTTTGTAAATTACTTTTGCAGTATGTCGTTTTTCCATGGTTTTGAATTCAGTATAACTTTTAAAAATTCCGATATTGAAAAGCTTAGCATCAATAATAGCGGAAGTAACCGCGGGCTTAACACTGCTCATCAATACGGGAGCTTCCCCGTTTTTTTTGAGCCACTTTTTAAACTTGCTTTCAGGATTTTCGCCGGCTGCCATATACCTCCACAATTTTGGACGTAAGCCTAAAATTTTTTTATTCGGTTCGGGGCGTACTGCATTTTCGGCAGTATTTTTAATAAACCGTTTCTTCCTGTTATTAATTTTATCTGCTGATTCTAATTTTATTTCCGATCCGGCATAAAGCTTTTCACCCGGGGGCAAATGCTTTGTACCACTGCATGCTGTTAAAAGAAGGCAGATAATGATCTGAACGTATTTATTTTTAATGGATAGTGTCATTACTCTTGTTTTTCCCGGTGAATCACTTTTACTTTTTTGGGTGCTCTGAATAATTCTTTCCATTTATTGAAATCGCGCACATATGAAACACCGATTCCTGTTTCAATTATCTGGCCTTCAATAGCGCCTTCATATTGGTTATGCCTGAAACCTTTCAACCGGTAACGGCCATCTTTCGTCAATTTATACTCTATTGTAACATCGCTGGTAATATCGCTTGCCGAGTTTTGTTTTGCTTTTTCTCCCTCTACATCCACGGTACCGCCAACCTGAACGGTTAAGCGTTCGTTGAAAAGTTGCTTCTTAAGTCCTATTTCCACTTCTGTTCTTCCTTCAGCTTGTCCCGTACCATAATCATCATAGGATTGGATGTCAAAATCTAATTCAACACCGGGCACAACCTTTGAGCTAAGCTGATTTAATTGTGCTGATAAAAATTTGCCCACTGTTGAACGAACTACGGCTGATGCCCCACCATTTGCATCCGTTTGCAACGGATTCTCCTGTATAAACCGGCCCAATACCAATAAAGCAAATACCTGTTTGTTTAATGCTGAAGGATCTTCGTTTAGCATATTCAATTTTGCATTTACTGCTCCGCCTAAAATTCCTTTATCCTCAGGGGGCAATTGTATCTCGAAACTAATTTCAGGATGTAAAATTTCACCGCGCAGTTTCAGCAGAACCCAAAACGGATACTTTTGTTTATAAGCGCCTTTATCAACTTCGCTTAAGCCCGACATCTGATCAGCCACAAGATCAATGGGTGAAGCACGGACGGAATAAGTCGCATTTATGGATATTTCTGCATCCAGGGGATCACCGTTCCAAATGATCGTACTGCCGGGATTAATATCAAATTTCCTTTTTATTACTGATCGCAACGAGACGAGATAGCTGCCTTCATCCAGATTATATGCACCTGTAAGGCTCATTTTCCCGCTTCTGTCCATTGTAAAACTTAATGCAGCTTCACCTTTAACTACTAACGAATCAGTAGAAGCAGGATCCATCAATAACCGCAGCGTTGCCTGCTTATCTATTTCAATGATGGAGGAGAGGTCAAATCCTGTAAATCCTGATTTTTGTTCTACATTTTTCTCTTCTTTGTATAAAATTGAATTAAGTTTCAAAGAATCTACAAATTCCACTACATCTTCACCTTTGTCGGTGGTGAGTTTTCCTTCGGGAACTACAAATGTAAAGTTTGAACCTTTTTTCATCTTTATTTTTGCATTTACAACCGGAAGTGTCATTGGTCCATTTACATCAATCTTGCTGTCAATGATCATCCTGCCAAAGAATTCTTTGTTGTTTTTTACAGTTGTATTTAATAATATAAAGTCCTTCGTATTCACATGTAAGTCAAAAATGAAATCTTTAAACTGTTTCATTTGAACCGTGCCATCAATGATTGCGGTGTGCTTATCAGCATCTAAAAGGGTGAAAGATTTAAAATAAATTCCTTCCTTTTTTAATTGAATAGTTTCATGCCTTAATTCTAACCTGTTATTCAACACAGCAGGTTTTATAAAAGCATCATTGAAAACGAGTTCGCCTGTCATTTCAGGTGCATTGGTCGCTCCCTGAATGAATAAATTTCCTGTGAGATTTCCGGATGCTTCTGTTATTTGCCCCATCGAAAATGCTTCAACAGTTTTCATAGAAAGCGATTGAATAACAGTTTTTATGCTGATTGAATTATCGCCACCGTCAGGGATAAAATAACCATTCGCTGTCAGATTGTTATCAGTACCCGATAAATTCACATCAATATCAAATCTTGCGGCTGTTGGGTTGTCAGCTTTGACTGATAAATCTCCGATGGGAATTTCACGAACAACCAGGTTACTTATTTTAGTATCAGCAATTATACCGTACGTGTTGTTCACTCTTTTAAGCAATACATTTCCATCAACATTTCCTTTTACCAGACTGGTGTCCTTTTCAATGATCCGGGAAATGTCATCCAGCTTGAAATTCTTTATCGCAATGTTCAAATCATCATTGAACTGATCATGTGCAGAGGCGATATTAATCTGACTATTAGCATTATTAATAAAAAAGTGATGGATCAAAAACCCTTCTTTCCCGAATTCAATATAATTATCTGCGGCAATGTCCCAGCGGTTATTCATCAGATAGAAATCTTTTGGATCGAGTATAAGCTTATAATTGGCCTTATCCCTGGTAATTTTTGAACGGATCAATAACTTTTTGTTTTGATTATCAGCAATTGAAGATGCATTTGCAAATAGTGTTTTATCTGCAAGTTTTCCATCAAATAAGAATTTGTCTGATTTGATTTGTGCGTTTGAAATACTGCTGCAGGATATTTTATAGTTTAATGCAGTCGAATTCGAATTTACATCCAGAACAAAGTCTCTGATTTCAGTTGTTCCATAAACTATTTTTTTCATTGTCGCATTCAATTTCAATTCGCTTTTCTCACTATCAAAACTTCCCTGAATAATGCCCGGCTCGAACTCTTTTAGCTGAGGCAACAGAACTTGCGAAAGAACGGGGTGATTGCGAAGTTGTATTTCAAAATTAAAATTCGATGGTTCGCTTTTCTTTTTTAATTGATTGCTATCTGAGAATGGAAAATAATTGTTAATGAAATTGTTAAGCTCAGCTGAAAGGTCGGCAGGAGAAATAGTTCCGGAATATTTTACACCAATGAGGGCACTGCTGAAATTTAATTCGCTTTTGTTCGGTTCATTTATCGAAACAAATAATAAGGAATCGAGCACATATATTTTTTCGCCCTTAGCAATAATCATATTGGAGATTCCAGCCCTGCCATTCAGTTTATTTACAGCGCCGCCCTTTAAATCTGCTGCTGCAACCAAACCTATTCTTATATCATCTTTGGTAAAATTGAGTTTTTGAAGGTCGGCGCCCTGCACATTCAATAGAAATTTATATTTTTCCTGGTTTGGATTTAAATTTACAAGTCCATCAAAATCAAATACTGCATTTTCATCATTCAAATTTATCTTGCCTTCAAATTCCTGTCCACTGATATTGCCATCTACAGTGAGATTGTGATAAATATATTTATTCAGATTACAGATTGTTTGCTTATTGAATCTCCGTAAGATACCGTTGAATTGATGATCTGTATCTTATTTACCGTTATTTTTGGCAAAACACTATCTGATTTTTTATTATTTGCAATTGCCGGTTTTTTTATCAGAACATTTGCATTTAGACTTTCAATTAGCAATTCATAAATACCATAAATGGATTTCCCGAAATCAATTTCATCCATTTTTAATTTTAAACTCCCGAGTACCACAGCTACATTCATTCCTCCATATTCATCATCGTAATGAAGCCGGATGTTTTTCAGACTAGCTTTATCTATGCTGAATGTCCATTTGGATGTTGATTGAGGCTTAACTTTTGTTTGATTGGTAGTATCACTGAATGCAGTCAGCAGAAAGTTATAGTTGAAAAGAGAATCTATATCGGTGCTGTATAGATTGAGATTTACGTCTTCCAATGCGAACGAACTTATGGATATCTTATCAGAGAATAAGTCGTAAGGTGCAATATTTATTTTCGCCTTTCCAGCGTACAGTAAAGTATCCTTTTGAGCATCTTCGAGATAAAGACCCTCAATAACAACTGATTTTGGAAATGAGATACTGATATTTTTTATCTCTACACGTGTATGCGTTTTATTGCTGACAAAAGAAGTGGCATAATGTACAATCTTGTTCTGAATTCCGGGAATTTGGATAAGTGCAGCAATTATTACGACTATAAGTATAATGACTATGGCCACCCATAATACAGCTTTTAAAGTTTTTTTTAAAAATGATTGTAATTTATTCAATTAATTTGATTTTATGTTTTGTCTCTTACATAGAATTCAAATAAAATATTGTCATTTACAAAGTGCAATTCTGAAATATATACGAACTTTAATAATTCAATCAGTTCCGGAATCTTTTTCAAATCAATTGTTACTTCTTTAGTCTTTGCATCCCATTCAACAGGAATATTGTCAAGTTTCTTTTCCAGAAAGAAATGAGCGACTTTAGCCGCTATAACTGCCAGCCCATCTACTTCATAATTGATAAAAACTACATCTTCTTTTACCTCCTTTATAATCAAAACTACAGAATCAATATAAGTAGCTTTAATTTTATTCTCTTCGATGTTCTTTAAGCCAATATCAATATGATAATAATCACTTAAAAATTCCTGAATTTCTTTTATGGGTATTTCTAATCTCATAATGTTTTAATCTTTAGACATATTAAGTAAAGGTGAATTGTTTTTTTTCTTCCATACGATGAACTTCCAACCTTGTTATATGCTGACTAAGCCTGCTTAATTCTTATGACATTAAGGAAGTTGACGAAGCTCTGAGTTCTTCGCTCCCGGTTACATTTTTGTCTGTATTAAATTAAATTTTTATCAGGTTGCCGATAGCTCCTTTAGTAAAAACTGTGTAATTTCCATTTTCTTCGTTTTGTGTTGACATTAATTTACGGTCCGAATCAAAAGAAAATTCACCGGCACGGTTGTTTTCGGCATTTAATATTTTTCTGTTAATTCCAAGATCGTCTCCTAAAAGCAGCAACGCAATTTCGGTCGGGTCTCCCGTTCCATGTCCGTTCTCATAGGTTGCATCGGAACAAAGGATCATAGCTTTTGCAAGTAATTTTACATCTTCCGTGGCAGTGTTTTCCCTATCCCGATCAATAGCTATTTCGCCTTCCAGGTTGAAACAGTTTGTAACTGTCATCTTGTTTTGTGTTAAAGTACCCGTTTTGTCGGAACAGATAATATTGACAGATCCGAGTGTTTCAACGGCAGGCATTTTTTTTATTATAGCGTTTTTCTTCGACATACTTGTCACCCCGATAGCAAGGACCACTGCGACAATAGCTGCAAGACCTTCAGGTATAGCTGCTACAGCCAAAGAAACCGATAAAAGGAACATTTCTGCCAGATCTCTTCCCTGGAGCAAAGCAATGATGAAAATAATGACACAGATTCCGAGGGCAAACAATCCAAGTGTTTTTCCTAATTTATCTAACCGGATTTCCAAAGGGGTTTTAGATTTTTCTTCCGTGTTAATGATATGGGCAATTTTGCCGACTTCGGTATTCATCCCGGTTTCAACCACAACTCCAACACCTCTTCCATGAGTAACATGTGTTGACATAAAAGCAGTATTCGAACGGTCTCCCAGAGGCGTTTTGGGATCGTAGTGAATAAGTAATGCATCTTTTTCGGAAGAAACAGATTCACCGGTCAGTGCCGATTCCTCGATCTGAAGATTTGCCGACTCGATCAAACGAATATCCGCAGCAATGAACCGTCCGGCATCAAGGATAAGAATATCGCCGGGCACAACTCTCCAGGAACCAATCTCCCGGACTTCTCCATTTCTGCGGACAAGCGCCTTAGGAAATGACATTTTCTTTAGTGCGTCTATCGCTTTGCCTGCTTTCACCTCCTGAACAACGCCAAGCACAGCATTCGTAATTATTACGAGTATGATGATTATTGCATCGGTATACTCGCCCATAAACAGGGTGATAATTACTGCTACAAATAAGTTAGCAACAAGCGGAAAAAAGACAACGACACGACAGACATTTCACTGCAACTAGACAAATAAAGACAGAAAATAAAATAAGCCGACACTCAAGCCAACCCAAAAGTTTAAATTTTTACCCCACCGCACTTTTTCGCCAAAGGCGTTTTGCTATCCCACATTGCAGCACATTTGCAAGCCCCCACAAGCCAACGCTCAAACCAAAGGCTTGCAAAAGAGCTGCAATTTTGCCAACGCTCCTAATTGGCACATTTTGCAAATAATATTTTAGTTTAATTAATTTATAATGTCGAAGGAATTAAAATAATATCTATTTTTGCATCATAATAAACTAGGGGTGCCTTACTTTCAGGCTGAGATCATACCCTTTATACCTGATCAGGATAATACCTGCGTAGGGAAGTAAAGAAAAATCAATTGCTGAAAGTTTTAATTCCCAATGTTTATTCAAGTTTAATACTTAATAAACAAAAAAATGGAACAAATCGTATCAGCAGGAGTTATCGATTCCTATTTTAGAAAACTTAAAGAAAATTTATCGGTAGATGTCGCAATTGCAGGGGGCGGTCCTTCAGGACTAGTCGCTTCGTATTATCTTGCGGGAAAAGGTTTAAAAGTCGCTTTGTTTGAACGCAAGCTCGCGCCCGGTGGCGGAATGTGGGGAGGGGCAATGATGTTCAACGAAATTGTTGTGCAAAAAGAGGCTTTGCATATACTCGATGAATTTAAAATTGACTATAACCATTACGATACGGATTATTACACCTTGGATTCTGTGCATGCAACATCTGCTTTGATTTACCACGCAACTAAAGCCGGTGTGCGGATGTTCAATTGCACTTCAATTGAAGATGTTGTTTTTCAAAATAACAGGGTAAGCGGTATTGTTGTCAACTGGGCGCCTGTTCATCGCGAACACATGCATGTTGACCCGCTTGTTATAATGGCAAAGGCTGTAATTGATGGTACCGGTCACGATTGCGATATTGCCCGAACGCTTGAAAGAAAAAACAACATTAAATTAAATACCGAAACAGGAAAAGTAATGGGCGAACGCTCCCTATCTGTTGAAGAAGCAGAGCGTACTACTATTGAAAATACTAAAGAAATTTATCCGGGATTATTTGTGTCAGGAATGGCTGCAAATGGCGTGAGCGGTGGATTTAGAATGGGACCTATTTTCGGAGGGATGTTACTTTCCGGTAAAAAAGTTGCTGAATTAATTTCTTCGCAATTACAAAAAAAATAGTATATGGAAGATTTTGGCTTATATATTATTTTAACCAAGCCTTTTTTACCGTACACAACCATTGCAGAAAAATGTGTTGCTCATGGTATAAAAATGTTGCAGTTACGCGAAAAAAATCTTCCCGATAGGGAATTGATAAAGATTGGAAAAGAAATCCGCAATATTACTAAAGGCACTGGAACGAAACTGGTAATTAACGACAGACCTGATATTGCAGCAATATGCGAAGCTGATTTTTTGCATCTTGGGCAGGATGATATTTCAATAAATGATGCAAGGAAAATTGTGGGAGATATGAAGATTGGATTATCTACACATTCTATCGAACAAGCTAAAGAAGCTTTGAAAAATAATCCATCTTATATTGGATTCGGTCCTGTATATCCTACAAATGCAAAAGCAATACCCGACAAGCCCGTAGGCACCGAACAATTAAAACAAGTACTTGGTTTTGCCAATATACCTGTAGTCGCTATCGGCGGTATTTTCCCTGAAAATATAAAACATGTTATTGATGCAGGGGCAAAAAATATTGTCATGGTAAGGTATTTTATGCAAACCGGCGAGTTCAACAAAAGAGTCAATGAAATTAAAAAATTATTTTAAAAGACAGAAAAAAATGAATACTCAAATACAAAAAGCCCGTGAGGGAATTGTTACACAAGAAATTATTGATGTAGCAAAACAAGAAAATGTTAATCCCGATTGGGTTCGCAATGAAATAGCAATAGGAAGAATTGTAATTCCGAAAAACATAAATCATGATTTTCCTGTTCGCGGTATTGGTAAGGGATTACGCACAAAAATTAATGCTAATATAGGCACATCGGAAAAACATTGTGATCTGGTTGAAGAATTAGAAAAAATGAAAATTGCCATAAAACATGGAGCCGATGCAATAATGGATCTCTCTACCGGTGGAAATCTCAGGATAATATTGCAGCGTATTTTAAAAGAATCGTCTGTCATGGTTGGTACTGTCCCGATTTATAATGTTGCCACACGTTTGCTGTCGGAAGGGAAAAATATATCTCAACTTGATCCTGAAGATTTATTTAATGAAATTGAGATGCAAGCCAGAATGGGCGTAGATTTTATGACATTGCACTGTGGCGTTACAAGATCATCGCTCTCCTATTTAAAAAACGATGAAAGGGTTTGCGGTATTGTTAGCAGGGGTGGCGCAATATTGAAACGATGGATAACAAATAATAATAAAGAAAACCCATTATACGAGCAATATGATAGGATTCTTGATATTTGTGGAAAATACGATGTTACTATCAGTCTTGGCGATGGAATTCGTCCGGGTTGTGGGGCAGATGCGACCGACAGGGGGCAGATTGCGGAGCTACTGGTTCTTGGCGAACTGGTTGATCGTGCAAGGGAAAAAGGAGTACAGGTAATGGTAGAGGGACCAGGACATATGCCACTTGACCAAATAGAAATGAATGTAAAAATCATGAAACGACTTTGCCATGAAGCTCCTTTCTATGTATTAGGTCCTTTAACTACCGATTCGGCTCCGGGATACGACCATATTGTTGGAGCTATTGGCGGAACTGTTGCTGCAATTCATGGTGCAGATTTTTTATGCTATGTAACACCCGCAGAGCATCTGTGTTTGCCAACAGTAAATGATGTAAAGGATGGTGTAATTGCAAGCAGGATAGCTGCACAAAGCGCCGATATTGTAAAAAACACAAACGGTGCACGCGAGAGAGATTATATCATTTCAAAAGCGCGCCGCGACTTGGACTGGGAAACAATTTTTAATAATGCCATTGACCCTGAAATAGCGCGTAAAAGAAAAAACGAATCCGAAAGCAGTAATGAAAATCATTGTACAATGTGTGGAAATTTGTGTGCCGTGAAAAACGATAAAAATATGTAATGAACTATTTTTTAACTATAGCTGCTTCTGATAATAGCGGTGGTGCTGGCATTCAGCAAGATATTAAAGTAGCTCACGATTTAGACTACTGGGCTCTTTCTGCCGTTAGTGGCATTACTGTGCAGAACTTTAAAAAAGTTTTTGAAATAGAAGCTGTAAAACCTTATCTGTTGCAATCCCAAATTGAACAATGCTTAATTTCATTTCCTGTTCAGGCAATAAAAATCGGGGCTATTTGCAACATTGAAAATTTAAAAGTGATTGCCGGTTGTTTGAAAAGTTATTCCGCAATACATGTTGTGCTAGATACTGTGTTGTTTTCAACAAGCGGGAAAACATTTTTGGATACTTCTGCTTTAAATACCCTGAAAGAGATATTATTCCCATTAACGGAAATAGTTACTCCTAATAAACTGGAGTTTGAAATTCTTACTAACCGAAATATCAATAATATTGACGAGGCGATTGAAATTGCAAAGGATAAATGTTTGGAATGGGAAACATCTATTTTAATTAAAGGAGGGCATTTTAATGATCCCATGATAACAGAAGCATTAATAACAAATACTCATGTTAATAAATTTAAAAGAGAAAGGAAAAATTATAATTACCAGCATGGAACAGGATGTACTCTTTCTACTGCACTTGCATGTTATTTAGGTCGAAAAACATCTATATCCAATGCGTATTCTTTAGCTACAGAATACCTCATTAAGCATTATGATTCATTGCAAATTAAAATGTCCTGATTTATCTCGATTTTGGTTGTAAATTATATTTACATATGGCAGCCCCAACACTCAAGCTGACGCTTCTGCTGCCAAAAGAGATAAATTTTACCTGCTCACATAAGTCATGGTTAATTTTTTGTTCAAAACAATTTCAATAAAAACATTGTTGAATGAAAAATAGTTATTTTATTTGCGATTCAATTTGTTCTTTGATTATTATTTATTAATTGTGAATTAGGTCCTGCTTTAGGGACTAAAAGGGAACCGTGTGAAAATCACGGGCTGACGCGCAACTGTAACTCTGCTCCAATAACATCGGAGAAGTATTTTCGGCAAAATAAAAACCACTGTCCGCCAACTGGCGGATGGGAAGGTAGCCGAAAATCAGAGAAGCCAGGACATCTGCCTGATTCATTTGATTGCTTTCGCGAATTGGAGCAAAATCAAATAGATGAATTTATTTAGAAGACACCAAAAAGTACTTCTCAAATTTTTCCCTTTCATTAGTTTGTTTCTTTTCGTTTGTAAGCATGCTGTATTAATCAAAAGATTGATGCTCATGATTCTATTTATTAACATTGAAAAAGTAACAAACAATGAAAAAAAGGAAAAAACACCAGTCCATTGTTTTAATTGCAGGCTGCGCGATGATTCTGTCTGCAACAACAGTATATGGACAACAACAAGACACCACAAAAGTTGTGTCATTAGATGAAGTAATAGTTACTGCAACACGTAGCGAGAAAAATATCAACGACATTGGCAGGAGTATTACTGTTATTACTTCAAACGATATCAAAAATTCCGGTGCAAGCACCGTTTCGGAACTGCTCAACCGAGAAGAAGGATTTTATATTGTTGGTGCACAACAAAATCCGGGAAGTTTAAATAGTATATTCACACGTGGAGCTAACAGCAACCATACCGTCATTATGATTGACGGTGTTCGAATTACCGACCCTTCTTCAACAGATAACTCCATTAACCTGTCAGAACTATCGCTGGCTGACATAGAGCGAATAGAAATTGTTCGCGGTTCACATAGCACACTTTACGGTTCATCTGCAATTGGCGGAGTGATAAATATCATCACCGGCAAAAATAATAAAACCCCCGGTATTCATGTTGATGCTGATGTAAAAGGTGGCGTTTTCGGTAATACTGGTTCAATCATTTCGGAAAATGTATTGTTAAATTACACGCACAAAAGCGGGCTGTATGTAAATGCGGAGATGTTCAATAACATTAGTAAAGGGTTTAATTCTACATTAGATACCATTACCAATCCAAATGCTTATAAACATCCTGACATGAGCGATGGCTTTAAAAAGACTGATATTATTGGGAGAATCGGGTATAAAACTAAAAATTTAGATTTGTATGCAGGATATAAAAAAGTTTTCCAGAATTTAGATATTGACGATGGCGCTTTCAAAGACGATGAAAATTACACGATAAATTTTAAAAGAAATTTAATTACTTATGGCGCATCATACAAATTCAATGATAAATATTCGATTAGGTTCAATGGAGGAGTGAGTGATATGGTTCGAAAGGCAATTGACGATTCATCAAAAATTGATGCTTCAGGAACTACCGATAAATCCTATTTCAGGGGCAAATACTCCGGTACGCTTGGCAATAATGAATTACAATTTAACTATAACATAAAAGGATTACAAATAGTCGCCGGCGGTGGTTTAAGTAAAGAAACTATGTCTGCCGAAACGTACTATTTCTCTGATCAATGGGGCGTTTATGAATCGAAATCAAACCTTGATTCATTAAATATCAATACAACAACATCTAATGGTTTTCTTCATGCCGATTTAGATGGTGAATTGTTTAATGAATCATTCAAACCATTCTCACTTGGTCTGGGTGCCCGATTTGTTAATCATAATGTGTTTGGTTCAACTTTAACTTATGAAGTCAATCCCTCAATCAAAATAAATGAGAACACCTTGCTTTATCTTTCATACTCCACCGGGTTTAACGCCCCATCGCTTTATCAGTTGTATTCGCCTGAAAAAGATTTTACATCAGGAATTACACGAGGAAATAAAACATTAAAACCGGAAGAATCCCGCACATGGGAAATCGGTATAAAACAAAAAGTAAACGATAACCTTTGGTGGAGTGCCTGCTACTTCAATACTGTTGTTGAGAATGTTGTGGACTACGTTTACCTTTGGAATAAAAATCAGGAAATAGATTCACTTTCGTACCTTGATTATTTGGGAGATACTTACATCAACCTCGGCAAGCAAACTAATAGAGGAATTGAATTTTCTATTCGTTCAAAAATATCGGATAAGCTAATAGTCTCAGGCAATTTCAGTTTGGTTAACGGAAAACTGGAATACAATCCTGAAAATATTGATATAGCGCACACACAAGGAAATCATATTCAATTATTCTCAAATGGAGCATTCATTTCCAAAGAAACAGAAAGCATCGGGTTGGTTCGCAGGCCAAATACGGCAAACATCAATCTGACATATATACCAGTCAAAAAACTTGCTTTACGGGTTGATGTAAAATATGTAGGAGCAAGAAATGATATCTGTTATAACGCTTCACTTGGTCCGTATGGAGCATTGGGAACAGTTGGTGTGGAAGATTACACCTTACTCGACTTTTCCACAAAATATGAAATCAAAAAAGGTCTCTCTGCAATGATTCGTGTGGAAAACATTTTAAATACAAAATATTATGAAATTAGAGGATATGCCACGCGTGGCAGAGGAGTTTATGGTGGCATAAGGTATTCTTTTTGAAAATAAGAAAAGTCTCTTTCGTTTAATAAACAATAAAATAATAAACCATTAAAATTAGTATTATGAAAACAAAAATCAACCCAAGGTTTGCAGTGTTGCTGTTACTCATAGTTGGAGCAGCAAGCACAAGATTTTTCAGTGTAGCAGGAAACAGTCCGCTCATCAATTTTACACCAATTGGAGCAATGGCATTGTTCGGCGGAGCTTATTTTACCCAAAAATGGAAGTCATTCCTATTTCCATTATTAACTTTATTCATTAGCGATATCATCATTTTATCCATTTTTTATGATGGTAAATTCGGAATAATGTACAATGGATGGTATTTCGTTTACGGTGCTTTTGCTTTGATGGTATTCTTTGGAAAATGGCTTCTGAAAAAAATAAACATCAAAAATTTACTTATTGCTGGTATTACAGCTTCTTTAACACATTGGGTTATTTCTGATTTTGGGGTATGGCTTGGCGGAGGTCTGGATATCACCACAGGATTGCCCTATACACGTGACATATACGGCTTATTGAAATGTTATTATCTGGCATTACCCTTTTTGAAAAACTTTTTCTTAGGAACAGCTTTTTACAGCACTATCATGTTCGGCCTATTCGAATTCGCACAAAGACGCTTTCCCGTATTATCCGTAAAACAAATATAATAATAATGATATATCTGATAACAGGTGGCGAACGTTCAGGCAAAAGCACTTATGCTGAAAAACTTGCTCTTGAGCTAAGTGAACATCCGGTTTATGTTGCAACTGCAAGAAAATGGGATGGCAATTTTGAAAAACGTATTCAGAAACATCAATCGGAACGTGGCGAACAATGGAATAATATTGAGGAAGAAAAATTTATCAGCAAACTTGATTTGAAAAACAAAGTTGTTGTTATAGATTGCGTTACCCTGTGGCTTACCAATTTTTTTGCCGATACAAAATATGATATTGAAACATCATTGACACAGACAAAAGCAGAGTTTGATAAAATAAAATCCATTAACGGGACTTTTATATTCGTTACCAATGAAATAGGTATGGGTGTTCATGCCGGAACTGAAATAGGACGAAAGTTTGTTGAATTACAGGGTTGGATGAATCAATACATCGCAAAAAATGTCGATAAAGTAATCCTAATGGTATCGGGTATTCCAGTAATAATAAAAAACGCTATATGAATAAACCTAAAGCCATATTTTGCTGGAGCGGTGGTAAAGATTCTGCTTATTGTCTGCATAAAGTATTATCAGAGCGTTCGTACGAGGTGTGCTACCTTCTTACTACCATTAACGATAAATACAAACGTATTTCAATGCACGGTGTAAGAGAAGAACTGCTTGAAAAACAAGCCAAGGCAATTGGAATAGAATTGCTGAAAGTTACAGTATCGGAAGGAACAAACAACGAATACGAGAAGCAAATGGAAATAATTTTGCTCAAAGCCAGAGCAGAAGGTATCAGGCATGTAATATATGGAGATATTTTTCTTGAAGATTTAAGAGTGTACCGTGAAAAAAATATGGAAAAAGTTCAAATGCAGGGGATTTTCCCATTATGGAAATTGGATACAAAATGGCTTATAAATGATTTTCTTGCAAAAGGATTCAAGACGGTTACCTGTTGTATTAACGATGAGTACCTTAATGAAGAATGGGTAGGCAGAGAAATTAATACAGCTTTTGTTAATCAATTACCTGTTGCTGTTGACCCCTGTGGAGAGAATGGTGAGTTTCACACGTTTTGTTATGAAGGCCCATTGTTCAAAAAGAAAATCCTGTTCAGCACAGGAGAAAAAGTATACAAACCCATAGAGGTGAAAACAGACCATATTTGCGCTTCATCATCAAACACGAAAGGATTTTGGTTTTGCGATTTAATTCCGGTATAAAAAATATGCTCTGTTCATGGAATGGTGGTAAAGACAGTTGTTATGCAATGATGCAGGCAATGCAACTTGGATATCAGCCCAAAGTGTTATTGAATATGCTGAATGAAAACGGGAAAGTATCACGTTCTCATGGTTTGCCTTTAGAAATATTGAAACAACAAGCAGGGCAATTGAGATTGCCGTTGGTTACTATCCCGACATCGTGGAATGATTATGAAAGGAATTTTATTGAAATACTTGGAAAGCTTAAAGAATCTTATAAACTTGATTACGCTGTATTCGGAGATATTGATTTGCAGCCGCATCGTGATTGGGAAGAAAAAGTTAGCGAAGCATCAAACATCAAAGCCTTATTGCCACTTTGGAAAAGAAACAGAAAAGAACTCGTGTTAGAAATGCTCGATTCCAAAATAGAATGCATGATTGTTTCCTGTAACACAACAATGGGAGAAAAATATTTAGGCAAAACGCTTACAAAGAAATTGACAGACGAACTGGAGTTAAAAGGAATTGACCCATGTGGCGAAAATGGGGAGTTTCATACATTAGTATTGAACTGCCCGCTTTTTAACAGAAGAATATAATTGCCTGCTTATGAAATCCAAACATATAATGATTACTGTTTTATTAACTGGAAAATTTAGTTACTATGGCCCAATTAAAAATTGAACCTGTAAACCGTTTCATTCAGGCGCAATTGCTGGAAAAAATTAACTTAAAAACCAAACCGACAGGCGCATTAGGCCGCCTTGAAGAAATTGCTTTGCAAATTGGAATGATTCAGGGAACATTATCACCTGAGTTAAAAAATCCCTATATTATTGTTTTTGCAGGGGATCATGGTGTGGTGGAAGAAAATGTTAGTGCATATCCGCAGGAAGTTACATTTCAGATGGTTTATAATTTTCTGCGCGGTGGAGCTGCCATCAATGTTTTCTGCAAGCAAAACGGAATAAAAATTAAAGTGGTGGATGCAGGTGTAAAGCACAAGTTTGAATCACATCCTGATTTAATTACTTTGAAAGTTAAGGAAGGAACTAACAACTTCACTAAGGGGCCGGCTATGAGTATTGAACATGTTCACGAGTGCCTTGAAAATGGCGCCAGGATAGCAGACGAAATTCACCATACAGGATGTAACATTATTGGTTTTGGCGAAATGGGAATTGGCAATACCACTTCAGCTTCGGCATTAATGCACATTTTTACAGGAATTGATTTACAAGAATGTGTAGGGAAAGGAACAGGAATAAACGTTGATAGTATCAGGCATAAAACGGATATTATTCGCAAAGCGATAACAAATAATGGAAACCTTGATACCCCCTTAAAAAAGCTGGCTACATTCGGTGGTTTTGAAATGGCCCAAATGACAGGAGCAATATTAAAAGCTGCTGAATTGAAAATGATAATAATGGTAGATGGATTTATTGCGAGTACTGCTTTTCTTGCGGCCACTCACATTGACGCTAATATTTCTGATTATGCTATTTTTTGTCATCAAAGCGAAGAAAAAGGGCATAAAATGATGCTGAAATATATGAATGCCAAACCATTGATTAGCTTAAACATGCGTTTGGGCGAAGGAACTGGTTGTGCAGTAGCATATCCAGTTATTCAATCGGCAGTGGCATTTTTAAATGAAATGGCAAGTTTTGAAAGTGCAGGGGTAAGTAACAAAGAAGCCGTTTCGGTAAATGCTTAAAAATGAATTTAAAATATTTTTCACTGCCGTGATGTTTTACACGCGCACTCCCTGCCCAAAGTGGGTAGAGCATTCGCCCGTTTATTTAAACAAAGCATCACGATATTTCCCTCTCATTGGTTCGATTACCGGAACCGCATTTTTTATTTCATTATATCTTTCTCTCTTAATTTTCCCTATTGAAATTGCAGTTTTAATAAGTATGATAAGCGGAATACTTTTAACAGGGGCATTTCACGAAGACGGTTTTGCTGATGTATGCGACGGCTTTGGTGGCGGATGGAAAAAACAAAGAATCCTTGAAATAATGAAAGACAGTCGTATCGGGGCATACGGAGTAATCGGACTGGCTTTATTGTTTCTTTTAAAATTTTACACACTTAAATACATAACCGTTCCAAACCTCAATAATTCAATCACACTACTTTTAATTTTCGTTTCGGCCCATTCATTAAGTCGTTTAGCAGCCATTTCAATTGTGTTTACTCATCAATACGTCCGTGAAGATGAAGAAAGCAAAGCAAAACCCGTGGTTCGAAATTATTCATGGAAAGAAGTTATCAGCTCATTTTTTTTCGGATTGTTACCACTCATTTGCTTAGCATTCTATCAACATCAAATCATTTATACTTTAATTCCCGTGATCTCTGCAAGATTTCTATTATCAAGCTATTTTAAAAAATGGATTGGCGGATATACAGGAGATTGTTTAGGAGCAACACAACAAGTTTGTGAAGTCGTATTTTATTTAACTGTTATCGCAATATGGAAGTTTATTTAATTCGACATACCGAAACCATTGCGGACAAAGGCGTTTGCTACGGTCAATCAAATGTGCCTTTGAAAGAACCATTTCTTGAAGAATTCGATGGAATTGTTGAGCAAATAAAAGTTGAACATCCCATAATTTACTCCAGCCCTTTAAGTCGGTGTACGACCCTTGCAAATTATTTTCATTTTCATAATAAAAGCCAACAAGCAATAATATATGACGACCGGTTAAAAGAACTAAACTTCGGGCAATGGGAGCTGTCAAAGTGGGATAAAATTGAACCTAAGCCACTCAATAAATGGATGAATGATTATGTAAATCACTCCGTTCCTGGAGGGGAATCATTTACTCAACTTTATCTGCGAGTAAATGATTTTATTAAAGCTATATTATTAAAAGAACATGGGGAAAGACCGGCAATTATTATCACACATGCCGGAGTAATCCGCTGTTTTTTGTGTCGAAAACAAAATATTCCCTTGAAAGATGCTTTTAGCTTACATATCAATTACGGCAGTATCTCTAAAATCAATATCGATAAATAAAACAAAAACATTTTTCATAATGCTATAACCAATTAATAAACTAATTCATTAACATTTAAAACTTAAGATTATGACATCATCATCAGAAACAGAACATGCTAAAAATGTTACAACATATGAAGAACTAATCTCAGTATGAATCCCCTCGCATAAGGGTAAGCACATTTGCTGTTCACACAAAAACAAAATAAATTTGTGCTCTGTGGGTAGGTTGGTGCGGATTGAAACGATGATTAAAATAGTGCTGAAAGATAGATTTGACGGGGGATTTAAAAGAACGCCCAGTTGCTAACACGGTATATAAAACATTTGGCGGGAAGTGCTATATTTGAGGTCGGTACATTTAATAAACATTGTCGCGGTTTGATAGTGCAACGCCTTGAATGCCAAACGTTTCATATACCCAACCGATATAGATAAGCCAATCCTTAAGTTGTGCAATAAACATTTGGAAAATGTTCTTCTTTTTTTTCCCTTGCAGCTTATTTGCACCATATTTTTCCAATCTGACTTTTGCTTCTTCTTCAGAAAGGCCGTGCGATGGATCAACATGAATTTCTTTAAGGACTTCTTCTATTGATTTTGAAAACCACATTGTTCGAAGTTAAATATTTAACAAACCGCAAGCGACTTTTTGGGCATTTTAGGCAGACACGGGGTGATTGATCAGAGAAGTGATAAAAAGAACACTAAAAACAGCAACAGAATTTCATAAATAAACGGGTTGCATTTGTCATCAGTGCATAACTATGCTTAACCATAGCCAAATCTGGTTTTATCCGCATCCGAAAATTACTTTTTGAACTTTTAAGATGAATCAGCTTGCCGGACTTTCAGTCTGATTGACCAGATAATTCTCCATGCCCATCTGCTCAATCTGTGCACGTTGTATTTCTGCCCAATCGACGTGGCCTTCTTCCATTATAAGTATTTTGGTCAGCAGGTCTACAGTACCTTGATCATCGACCTCACGGGCGAGTTTGATTGCGTCATTATAAGTGCGTACAGCATCAAATTCATCGTCAATGTCGTTACTGATCATTTCTGCAACAGTTTTGCCAATCTTTATAGTATTAAGTTTGGATACCGTTGGCGCACCATCGAAAAAAATGATTCGCTCGATAAGCCACTCGGCATGGTGCATTTCATCCATTGCCTGGCTTCTGATAGCTATATGAAGTTTACTGTAGCCCCAGTTTTCGCACATTTCAGAATGGACCATGTACTGGTTTATTGCCGTGAGTTCATCTGCCAGAAGTGAATTCAAGACTGCAAGTAATTTTTTATTCCCTTTCATAATTGTTCTTTTTTAATTTAAATTTATTAATGAATTTAAAGTGAGCTAAGTTAAGTACCTGGAAGAGGATAAGTGTTACATAACTTTTAAAAAGAGTTACATCATTCACACATTTTCAAGTGTGAAGCATCTTCTCATTATTTCAGGCTTTATTCTTATTTCCTAATCCGTATACTGTTCTGTAATGATAGCCATAGATTGTATATTCTATAGCATCACCTATTAATGCCGGTCGCATAAAAAGAGTCCATATCATCAATTTCCAATAATCACTCCGGCCCTTATTAATTACCCCGATAATAAAAATTGATTTTAGGCAAGCTTTAAGTGTGGTAAAATTGATCCTTACCGGTTTTGTATTGTGGGGTTTATAATTGAGTAATAATCTCCGTATCCTTTTATAATAGGGTTTTGTGGTATAGATATCGCGAATTATTCTTTTATATCCTGCAATCAGTTCGTGATAATTCATCCGGGGAATAAAATTCATGGATAAATCAGTATTATTGCCTGACGATTCGCTTATTAACCTGTCTTCAGCCTCCATGCGATGATAAAGTTGTGTGTTCTTAGGAGCATTTAACAATCCTACCATGGCCGAAACAATTCCACTTTGCTGTATAAAATCGATCTGCTTTTGAAAAACGGATGGCGAATCGCTGTCGAAACCTACAATAAACCCGCCTGAAACAAGCAAACCGGCACGTTGTATCTTCCTTATGCTGTGCAGCAGGTCCCGGTTTTTGTTCTGAACCTTGTTGCACTCCTGAAGCGAATTTTCTTCAGGGGTTTCAATCCCAATAAATACGGCTTTAAATCCTGTTTCAGCCATCAGTTTTAAAAGTTCATCATCATCGGCCAGATTAATGGAAGCCTCGGTTGTGAATGTAAAAGGATGTTTGCGTTCCTGCATCCACTCTTTCATGGCGGGAAGTAAATCGTGCTTAATGGCAATTATATTTCCAATAAAATTATCGTCTACAATAAATACATTTCCACGCCAACGCAGTTCATATAATGTTTCGAGTTCGTTCAGAATTTGTTTTGTCGATTTCATCCTGACCTTATGGCCGAACAGAGAAGTTATTTCACAGAATTCACAGGAAAACGGACATCCCCGTGAAACCTGGATATTCATAAAGGCATAATTTTTCCTTGATAATAATCGGAAATCGGGTACAGGAGTTGACGTAATATCAGGAAATCCGGTGGTTTTGTAAATTCTTTCCGGATGACCATCTTGCAGATCATTCAGAAAAAGGGGTAATGTTATTTCAGCCTCATTCAGAATAAGGTGATCAATTTGGGGATAGTTTTGGTATTCCTGGGTAAACAAGGGACCACCTGCAACTATTTTCACACCCTGCTTCACACATTCGACAATAACAGAGTCAACCGATTCTTTCTGGATATACATGGCGCTGATAAATACATAATCGGCCCATTGAATATCCTTTGTTTTCAGCGGGGTAACATTCATATCCACCAGCTTTTTCTGCCATGTTGAAGGCAGCATTGCCGATACGGTTATTAAACCAAGAGGCGGTACTGCAGCTTTCTTTGAAATAAAGCGCAATGCATGCTTGAAACTCCAGAAGGAATCAGGGTAATGCGGATATATTAATAATACATTCATGGTTATTTTTTTTATCCCAATTACCAGAATTGGTTATTGTTAAGAATACATATATAGCAATAGACAGTTTGCTATTTTTTATAGGACCGCCATAAAACGACTCCGCCAATCCCCATTACGGCAATGCCAATCAGTGGCGACCAATTGAGGTAATGCGGTTTGTTTCTGGTGATTTCAATTTTTCCGATATCAACTACTTTCTCTTTGGTGAAAAAAGTGAAAGCTGTGAAAATGGTTAATCCTAAACCAAGAAGGATAATGAAGATACCTGCTGTTTTCATCTGCTTTATTTTACATGTAAAATATCGTTGAAAAAATAATATAAGGTTGTAGTAAAAGTATTACACAATTATTGATAAAAGTTACATCATTCAAAGATCATCGTTGCCAAAGAATCAGATTGGTTTCAAGTGGAACTGAAACACCTGGAAAGTTTGGTATTACCCGAGGAGTATAATCTGTTGCAGGACGTGTTGCAGGAATCGTTTTCCGATAGACATGCAGTCCAATTGTCTCTGTCTGCTGTTCTATATGCTTCAATTCCTGCCGGACAGGAACTCCACCATCCATTCCATCGGCGTAAAGTTCTACCCGCACCGCCTTAGGGTCGAGTTCATTAAAAAAGATCTGAACCTCAAATACGTGCTGCCCGCCGCGAGTTTCAACCTTCACTTCGCCGAAGTGCAGCGCGGCCCAATTCTGTTCCAGATTATGCTGCCAATCGACTATCTGCCCACCCACTGCGCCTTTATCAGCAGCACGTTCGCTGTAGGCTAACGCTAACGGGAGGTAGTGTTGCCCGGTGTATTCACGCACCGTGCGGTCGGCGGAGAAGCGCGGTGTCAATCGCGCCATGCTTTCATGCATCCGCTTGACCCATGCGGTGGGAATGCCACTATCGTCCCGTGTATAAAACTCCGGGATCACCTCCCGTTCGAGCATGTCATAAAGCGCTTCGGCTTCGGCAGCATCCCAGGCAGGGTCGTCGCCATGTTCCTGGCCATCACCTATAGCCCATCCCACTTCTGGCGTGTATGCTTCTGCCCACCAACCGTCCAATTCCGAGAGATTGATACCTCCATTGACGAGCACCTTCATGCCGCTCGTTCCACTAGCCTCCCAGGGTCGCCGGGGCGTGTTGATCCAAACGTCCACCCCCTGCACCAGGTGTTCCGTTAATAACATGTCGTAGTCGCTCAGGAAGATAATGTGGGGTCGGGTCTCTGGCTGGCGGATGAAATTTATCCATTCATGGATCAAGGCCTGTCCCGCCAGGTCCCCCGGATGGGCCTTACCGGCGATGATGAGTTGCACCGGGTGCTCAGGATTAGTCAAAAGGCGTAGCAAGCGCCCCGGATCATGCAGCAACAGGTTCGGTCTCTTATAGGTCGCGAAACGGCGCGCGAAGCCCAGTGTCAATGCGTTGGGATCAAATATATGTTTTGCCTCTTCAATCGCCTGGGACGTTGCGCCGGAGGCATCCAATTGCCGGGACAATCGCTCGCGTGCATATTCAACCAGAGATTTGCTGGCGGCAATGCGAAAATGCCAAAGGTTGGCGTCAGAGACATGGCGAATGTCCTGCTCCAGAGTTTTCGTCATCCCCAGCCATCGGCCTTTGCCGCAAGCTTTAGTCCAGATCTCGTCTGCTTCTTTGGAATCCCATGTCGGCATGTGCACCCCGTTGGTTATATATCCAACAGGCACCTCGTTTGCCGGCCATTTTGGAAATAGTGGTTCAAAGATGTTACGGCTGACTTCTCCATGGAGACGACTTACACCGTTTACTGCCCCGCTTCCACGGATCGCCAGATAAGCCATATTGAACTTCTCGGATTCGTTTCCGGGATCATTACGGCCTAAGGCTAACAATTGGTGATGTGTAATACCAAGTTTCTGCTCAGCGTACTCACCGAGGTATTGCTCGATAAGCGCCGGTGAGAAACAATCGAAACCTGCCGCTACTGCTGTGTGAGTGGTGAAAAGATTACCTGCTCTTGTAACAGCCAGGGCAACATCAAAAGGCTGACCTGTCTCCTGCATGAAATTCCTGGCCCGTTCCAATATAACAAAAGCCGCATGACCCTCATTGAGATGGCATACCTGAGGCTGAATATCAAGAGCATTAAGTAACCGCCATCCGCCAATGCCAAGCACCAATTCCTGTTTAAGCCGAAGCTCGGGTCCACCACCGTATAATTCACTTGTTATTCCACGATGAGCAGGGAAATTTGCCGCATCATTACTATCCAGCAGATAAAGTTTTATTCTGCCGACCTGAACTTGCCAGGTACGCAGCCATACAGAGTAACCAGGCAGGGCAATCTTTAAACGCAACCATTCTCCATTAGGTTGGCGCAAAGGAGTGATCGGTAATTGTCCGGGGTCGTTATATGGAAAAAGCGCCTGTTGCATCCCATTCTTGTCGATCTCCTGGCGAAAGTAGCCCTGCTGATAAAGAAGCCCAATTCCGACAACGGGTACACCCAAATCACTTGCGGTTTTAAGTTGATCTCCGGCAACATTACCCAGTCCACCTGAATAAATGGGAAGAGCTTCACTCAGCATGAATTCCATGCTAAAATATGCTATACATATAAGGGGAGACTGCGGATAATTTTGTTGAAACCATGCAGGCACTGTGTTTGCATTCTTCCTGGACTTCACAAGGAAATCAATCTTCTTCCGGAAAATCGGATCATTCATCACAGATTGGAACTGATCGCGGGAAACTGTTTGTAAGACTACCCATGGGTTCTGTGTAAGATCCCAAAGTGCAGGATCAAGCATCCGCCATATTTCATCGGCTGAATGATCCCATGACCATCTCACGTCAAGCGCAAGCTCTGCAAGAGAATCGACACCCTCAAGTTCCGCTGGCAGGAAACTGTAAACAGGTTTTCTTATGTCTGTTTTTTCTTTCACGATCTTTAAAAACAAGTTACATAAGAAGTAGGTTATCTGAATTCTTATACTTTTCCATGGTTAATCTTGCCATCAGGTAACTTACCGTAGATTCTGCTCCCTGATTGAGGTTCACGTGAGTTTCCTCCAGCCCGTCGTAACAACCTCCTGTACATGGGTTATAAATAATTTGATGCAAGCGGTTGTTCCCTAAAAACCAGTTAAATGCCGTTTCCATTTTCAGCCGGCAGCCTTTGTCCATAAATTCATCGTAAAATTTACTTAATGTCATTATGGTATAGGCAACATCAATGGGTTGTTCGCCAAAATGCCCTGCTTCCTGTCCCTTTTGCAGCCATTTTTTGTTGGAAATTACTTCTATCCCGTTTTCATTAAAAGTTTGCGACAATAGAAAATTAAGCGATGATATGGCGATTTCTTTATAAATTTTTTCTCTGGTCAACAACCAGGCATATAACATGGCCTCAGGCAATGTGCTGTTGGCATAGGTAAGATAACCCTCAAACCATTCCCATTTTTCGTTCGATTCGTGCTTATACATCTGAACCAAACGATTGGCGAATGTTCTTATTAGGACGAGATTTTCAGGAGACTTTGTGGAGCTATAGTAGTAATATAACCCTTTTATAGAGAAAGCCATTGCCCGTGTAGAATGCACCGTGCCTATATGATGCAGGGATTTTTCAATGATTGTTTCGGCCTCAGATATGATTTCCCCGGGTAAGAGGCTTGATAATGATACTAAATATCCTAAAGCCCAGACGGCTCTTCCATTTGAATCTTCCAAATTGACAGCTTTGTTTTGATCGGTAAATTTGTTATCCTTATCTACATAATTTAAAAAGTTACCTGCTGGTTGCTGACAAAGTTTTATAAAGCTGAGATATTTTTTTATGTTATAAACACTCTTCTTATCGCCTGTCAGTTCAAAGTACATGCACGAGGCTACCAGGGCTCTGGCATTATCATCCAGGGTATAACCTGTTTTGATATCGGGTTGATTGATTTTTGAAAACTGAATGATACCGGTATGGGTCGTCATCTGTTTCAGGTGGTTCAGGTTGATGGTCGGGAGATTATATCGTATTGTAATTTTATCGCCGGCAATTTTTCCGAACAACATAGCATGCGCAATGGCAGAATTTTCCCAGGCTGTGGAGACTATTTTCTGCAAGGTATTTGTACTGATATTCCTTCGTAATTTATCATTGTTGAGTAGCCGGATGACGCCATCGGCTAATTGTTGTGAATTGCGAAAATCAAAAATAATTCCTGTATCCTTAGTCAACACCTCCCTTGCATGTGGTATAGGTGTAGAAATGATGGGACAGGCACAACTCATGGCATAAACAAAAGTGCCGCTTACAGCCTGGTTAGGATCGTTGGTGGTAAACAGGTAAATATCGGTAAGCTGCAAATATTCGAGCAAATCGGGCAATGGCAAATAGTTATTAATAAATATCACATGATCGTGAAGTGCATACTCTTTTACTTTTTGCTCGAGCATTTCCCGGTATTTTTCTCCGTCCGTTTTCACAACTTCGGGATGGGTTTTGCCTATTACCAGAAATACTACATCAGGGCTGGTTTTTACAATGGCTGGCAATGCTTCTAATGTAGTTTCAATACCCTTTCCCGAACTTAGCAGGCCAAAAGTTGTAAGAACTTTCCGATCTTTTAGTCCATACTTCAGCTTCAAAGATTTCTTACTTAAACGGGGAACTAAGTGGGTGCCGTGAGCTATCACTGATATTTTTTGCTGTGGCACAGCATAATCGTTCGTTAAAATATCGGCCGAGGTATGGGTCATTACCACGATTGACTCGCAGGCAGCCGCAATACTCTTTAATTTTGATTTTAACTGTTCATCAGGATGAGGCAGTACAGTATGAAAAACAATAACAACCGGCTTTGAAAGTTCATATAAAAATTGCAGAAATGCTTGTTCCTGCACTTTAAAAAAGCCAAACTCGTGCTGGATCAACACGAGTTTGATACGATTGTCCTGATTAATAGATTGAGCTAATTTCTGATACCCCGGAGCAAGAGAAGTGTCAAGAATATAATTTACTTCATCAGGGTAATTATAACTTGCATCTCCGGATTCCAATGCACAAACTTTTATTGATAATGAATTGCTGAATTTATTATTAAGCACCATTATCAAATCCTGGGAATAGGTTGCTATGCCGCATACCCTTGGTGGATATGAGGTAATAAACAAGATTTCAGCCAGGTCATTTTTCATCTTTCGCAGTATAAGTTAACAATTCGGCCAATAATGCGGATAAACTCACGGAGGCACAGGCAATATATGAATCCGCTGCTCCATAATAAATAAATAAGGTATTTCCAAACAATGCAGTGCCGGTAGGAAAAACCACATTATTCACATCGCCATTTATTTCCCATTGGTATTTAGGTGAGAACAAAGCATAAGGCAACCGGGCTATTTCTTTTACAGGATTATTTAAATCCAGTAAGGCTGCGCAGGCAGAATATACAAGCCCTCTATCAGTTTCTTCCGCTCCATGGTAAATCAATAGCCAACCGTGTTCTGTTTCAATTGGAGGGCAGCCACTGCCAATGTAGCTTGACTCGTGCGCATAAACAGGGTCGAGGACGATATGTTCCTGCAGGTTAAGAAAATAATTTTCCCAAAATTCTTTCGTGAGTTCCTTTAAGCTATTTACAGAAACAAGTTGAATGCCAGGTCTGATACGGTGAAGAAACACCAATTTATCCTTAATTTTTCGGGGAAAGAAAATTAAATCCTTATCCCACAACATAATTTTTTTATCAGGATCTGCTTTCTGGTAGTAGAACTTATGATTACGGTAATAATTTTCATTTACTTTACCGTCAGATTCAGCACGGAATACAAATTGTGCATACGTGATGGGAGGAACAATGATTCCCTGCTTTTTAAAATTCATAAAATCTTTTGAAGTAGCTAAAGCCCCACGGGCATTTGTCCCATCGTACCCGGTATAGGTCATATAAAACAGGTCATCAATCTTTACAATGCGGGGATCTTCAACACCATGTGATTCATATTCGAATTCAGGTACCATGAAAGGCTTATCCCACCGTTCAGCAACTGTCAATGGGCCATCCAGCCTGCAATAGCCAATACTCGAATGATTTCCTTTTCGCACAGCCCGGTAAAAAAGATGAACGCTGTCGCCTTCACGCATTGCTGCTGGATTTAGCACACCTTCGTTTTCAAATGCGAAATGGGTTTTCTTTAGTATAATGCCTTCTTTTTTAACCACTATCATGAAGGTTTATTTTTTATCCGCCTCAGGCGGATCGGTTTAATTTTTAATAATGGGGGCATGGTGTCGCCTAATAAAAATCCCCAGGGTTTTAAAGATTCGATATGGTCGAAAATGAGTTTTACAATGGCAAGGAGCGGTATGGAAAGAAACATACCGGGTATGCCCCATAAAGCATTCCCGGCAAGTACCACTATTATTGAGAAAAGTGCATTGATTTTTACTTTTGAGGCAACTATTTTGGGTACGATATAGTTATTGTCGATTAGTTGGATGAGATAATAAAATGCCAGAACGTATAAGGCATACCAGGGTGTCGATTTAGTGGCCAAAGCAATCATCATGGGCAATGCTACTGCCACGATTCCTCCGATGTATGGAATGACGTTGAGCAATGCGCCTATAATGCCAAGCAGGACAGCATATTCAATTCCAAGTATCAAAAGAGCAGTGGAATTCAGTGTTGCCATAATGACAAATTCGATAACCAGTCCTATAAGATAGCGTTGAATAACAGTTTTGGTCTGGGTCACAATTTCGCTCACCTGACTTTTGTTGCTTTTGTCAAAAAGCCTGCGAATAAACTCAAGTAGGAGGGGTTCGTAAAATAATATCAAAAAGATGTAAACAGGAACCAAAAACAATACTACTATCCCGCTGCCGACTATGACGAGTGTTTGTCCGATTGAATGGCTGATATAATTGATAAGTTCACCTTTTGTTTTTGTAATCCAGTCATTGATAACTTGTGGCTTTATATCGAAATAACCGGAAGCCCAGGTGATGGTTTGGTTGAGTATCCCGGTAAATTTATCGACCAGTATCGGCCATGTTTCGCCGAACCGGCTTGCCTGCGAAACTAAAAGACCGCCAAACGCGCCAATGACTAATATAGTAAGGAATAAAGTAATTACAATAGCTACTATCCTTCTTATTCTTAACCGTACAAAAAAATCTACGACCGGGTGAAGTAAGATGGCAAGAATGGTTGCGAAAAGGAGTGGAACAATAATGCCCCTTGCGATGTACAACATCATAAACAAGGCATATATTCCGATTAAAAAAAGAATTGCCTTTGCGTAAAATGGTAATTTCAATTCTTTAACTATATTCACAAATATTATTTATTTTAAAGGTGTTCGTGAAGATATACGTTCACAGCTTTTTAGAATTCATTTCCTTCTTGCGGAAAATATGTTTAAAGGCAAACTGACCGATTGACATAATAGCGTCAGGGTGCTGAGCTACAAGGTTTGTAACTCCAAACTGCAAAACAGAGCCTAAAATCTTTCTAAATATACCGCCTGATGCACCAACAATAATTTTCCTTGATAGATAACCGGTAGCTAAACCTACGGTAGCGCCTACAATGTTTTCAATCAAATAGGGCGATGAAGCAATATCTTTCAAGGTGCTATTGAGAAGTTTAACAGGCTTATAGCTCTCGTAGGTAAGGTAAAATTGTTCTTTCAATTGCTGCCCTTTAATAGCTTGCTCAGCTTCTAATAATTGAATTGCATTTTTAAGTTCGGCGATTGAAGTTATGTTTTTCATGTGATTTTAATTAAGCACCTGCTTAATGATATAATTGCAGACAAGATTTTTAAGCCTTTTATGAAAAAAGAAATGTAAAACAATCCCCGTAATCCCATAAAAAGCAGCTACCACAAAGAATCCGTAACAGGTTTTGCCAAGGATTTCGCCAAGCCATAAAGCTAATCCCAGATTGAAAAAAAGCAAGAATGACGCAATCAGGACAAAGACAACAGAATGAGGTATAAATGAGGAAGCAATATCCGATGTTTTGTCCAGGGCTTTGAGTTTTTCTAACTCATAGCTTGTTTTGCCGTATTCAACAACTCTTTCCAGCAGTGATTCAATCAACTTCGTACTGTCATCCATGGCTTCGGTTTTAGAAAATTGCATAACCATCAGGGCATTTAGTTTCTTGCCTACTGTTAGGTGCCGTTTGCAATGGTTAAAAGGAGCACAGTTTCTTCCCTGGTTGTCAGGCTGTACTTAATGTTTTCATAAAGTGTCAGCAATTGACCTTTGTTAAGCGTTACAGATTCTTTTCGGGTATGAAACTTTAGTTTTCCCTCAATTATTTGAAAGGTTACTGATTCATTTGACTGAAAAGATTTAATTTCTGTTCCTTCATGCAATGCGGTAAGTACAATCTGCTTATCGGGACTTTTCAAAAGAATCATTGCATTAAGTTCCCCTTTTACCCATGTATGATTATTTTTCATCTTATCAATCAAGGCTGGCAAATCAAAAGTTCGCAATGACGTATTAAGAGACCTGTTATCCTCAGAAAGGGGAGGTTTGGATTTCAACCTTTCTTTTTCCATGTTAATATTTTTATCCGGAAACTTCTTCATCCTTTACCTCTTCAAATTTTGCGGAGTTGCTGTCAAGAAATTCATTGAATTTTTCTTTTAATGAATCCGCAAAGTCCTCTCCCTTTTTAGAAATTTTTTTTCTGGTATCCGAACCTTTTCCGGGGGCAAATAAAATCCCTAAGAATGCACCGGCAGCGACGCCAGCCAATACGCCCAATAATACTTTTCCAGAGCTCATAATTTTATTTTTTAAATGATTGTTAATAGCCCGCTTCCTGCGGGACAATCGTGAGTATATTATTACCATAACAAAGGTATGCCTCACCATTCCGGGAAACGTTACATAATTCCGGGAATAAATTACATCATTCACACATTCTATAAAGCGCTATGCTTTTTGTGCTTAAGATTTTTGAAATGAGATGGGGTAAGCCCTGTAATTTTCTTAAATTGGTTTGACAGATGGGCCACACTGCTGTAATTAAGTTTATAGGCAATTTCGGAAAGAAGAAGGTCATCATACACTAATAGTTCTTTTACCTTTTCTATTTTGTGGGTCAGGTAAAATTTTTCAATGGTAGTCCCTTTAACTTCGGAAAAAAGATTGGCAAGATATGCGTAATTGTGATTGAGTTTTTCGCTCAGGTAATCGGAAAGGTTTATTTTGCCTGGATCATCAGAATAATGGACCAGTTCAATAATAATCGCTTTTATTTTCTCAACCAGTACGCTTTTTTTATCATCCATCAATTCCAGCCCAGTCTTGTTAAGGGCAACTCTCAGGCGGTCCAGTTGCTCTGTTGAAATGTCTTCTCTGACTATAGCTTCGCCCAATTCAACTATAGTATAATGCAATCCAAGCTTTTCCAGTTCGGATTTAACTACCATTTTGCACCGGATGCAAACCATATTTTTGATGTAGATTTTCATCAATTTAATATATACCTCAGCATGCCTTATACAAAATTATAGCATTTTTGCATCGAAGTCAAGTTCATTTTTTTGAAAATATTTACACACCGACATCAACAATCTTACACCTGCAGAAGCACTGATGAAGCTGCATACTATCAGAAAACAGCCTGAAGGAACAGAGAAATGAAAAATCGTCCATGAAGAACAGGCTTTCCTGGTGGCAATGTTTATCACACATGCGCTTATGGAATTTATATTAGCTGCAGAACCAACTGTGATATTTCGGGCTCACTTTTCACTTAAAATCATCGTATCGGATTAATCAATAACTTTAATGGCTTAAATCTTACCTATGACTATCCAGGAGTATTTACACAAAATCAACGATCGTTATAAACTTGGAATAGCCACTGAGCACACCTACCGGGGAGATCTTCAATCGCTGCTGGAAACCCTGGCGCCGGGGATCAATGTGACCAATGAACCATCCCGGATTGAATGCGGAGCCCCGGATTATATTTTATCAAAAGGAAAAATACCTGTCGGTTACATTGAGGCCAAAGATGTCGGTAAGCCACTAGACAGCAAAGAGTACAAGGAGCAGTTTGATCGGTACAAGAAATCCCTGGAAAACCTGATTATAACTGACTACCTGGATTTTCAACTGTTTGTTGAAGGCCAGCCGGGACCTGCAGTGAGGATTGCGGATATCGAAAGGGGTAGGATCGTTCCAAGGCCGGAAAAGTATTCAGAGTTCGAAGGGCTGATTAAAAACTTCAGCATGTTCACCGGCCAGACGATTAAGTCGCCGGCAAAACTATCCATGATGATGGCGGCCAAGGCAAAACTCCTGGCCAGTGTCATTGAAAATGCAATCACGAAAGACGTTCAGCAGTCAGGTAATTTATTCCAGGATGCCGCTAATAAGACCCTTCGAGACCAACTTGAGGCCTTCAGGCAAATCCTGATCCATGATATCACTGAAAAGGATTTTGCAGATATCTATGCTCAAACAATTGCTTACGGAATGTTTGCCGCCCGGCTGCATGATCCTTCGCTGGTGGACTTCTCCCGCCAGGAAGCAGCAGAACTGATTCCTCAGTCCAATCCGTTCCTGAGAAAACTTTTTCAGTACATCGCTGGATATGATCTGGATGACCGCATCCGTTGGATCGTAGATGATCTGGCTGATATCTTCAGGGCAACGGATGTAGCCGTTTTGCTGAAAGATTTTGGCAAGGCCACCCAGCAACATGATCCAATAATCCATTTCTATGAAACATTCCTGTCGGAATACAACCCGGCACTTCGGAAAAGCCGGGGCGTATGGTACACGCCGGAACCGGTTGTGAATTTTATAGTCCGGGCAGTCGATGATATCCTGAAGGACGAATTTGGTTTACCTCAGGGATTGGCAGATACTTCAAAGATTAAAGTAAAAACCCCTATCCAGGGAAAGATGGTTGAACAGGAAGTTCACAGGGTGCAGGTGCTCGATCCCGCATGTGGAACCGGAACATTCCTTGCTGAAGTCGTCCGGCAGATACACAAAAAGTTTGAGGGTCAGGAAGGAATCTGGAACCAGTACATAGAGGATCATCTTTTGCCCCGGTTGAACGGCTTTGAGATCCTGATGGCCTCTTATGCCATGGCTCACCTGAAACTGGAATTATTGCTTCAGGAAACCGGCTACCGTCCAACACGACCGCAACGATTGAAAGTTTACCTGACCAATTCGCTTGAAGAACATCATCAGGATACCGGAACCCTTTTTGTTTCATGGCTTTCGCAGGAGGCTGACGAAGCAAACCAGGTAAAAAGGGATACACCAGTTATGGTAGTTTTAGGAAATCCACCATATTCAGTTAGTAGCAGCAATAAAGGTGAATGGATACAAAACCTTATTGCTGACTTCAAAAAAGACTTGAGGGAGAAGAAAATAAACCTTGACGATGACTATATTAAATTTACACGCTACGGTGAGTATTTCATAGAGAAAAACGGTGAAGGTATTTTAGCTTTTATTTCAAACAACAGTTTTATTGATGGCGTAACTCATCGACAAATGCGTAAACATTTGCTTGAAACATTCGATAAAATATTTATACTGAATTTACATGGAAATTCAAATATCAAAGAAACTTGTCCAAATGGAGAAAAAGATGAGAATGTTTTTGATATCCAACAAGGTGTTTCAATAAACCTTTTTGTGAAAAATAATGCAAAAAAGAAGAAAGAATTAGCACAGGTTTTCCATTTTGACCTTTTCGGTACACGTGAAGTAAAATATGATTTTCTGAGTGAAAATACCGTTAAAATTTTTGACTGGAAAGAACTCGATTATAAAGAGCCATATTTCTTTTTTGTGCCGAAAGATTTTACAAAGGAAGATAAGTATTTTAATGGTTTTTGCATATCATCTTTGTTTCAAGAGACTAATTCAGGCATTCAAACTAAAATTGACAGATTAGCTATTCATTTTCGTCAAAATGAATTATTGGCGGTGATAAATGATTTTAAGACCTTATCAGAGATTGAACTTAAAAATAAATATCAGATTATTGATACTTCAGGATGGTCAGTAAAAAAAGCAAAACAAGAAATTTTAAGTGAAAATTACCAACTGACTAAAATTCTTTATAGACCATTCGATATAAGGTATACAATTTTTACAGGAAAATCTGGTGGTTTCATTGGTCGTTCACGAAATTCAACGATGAAACACTTTTTAAAAGAGAATTTGGGTATTATTTTTAAACGTAGCAGACTATTAGGAGGTACATTTTTATGGAGGCATATAGGAATAACAAATTTGATGTCAGATTTGAACTATTTAGCTGACCAATCCTTTGTTTTCCCACTGTACCTCTATCTAGATGGAGAAACAGATGGGCAAAAAAGATTAGAACAAGAAACTGAAAGAACCCCAAACCTTAATCTGAAAATTGTTGATCAAATTGCAGAACAATTAGGATTATCTTTCACTTATGAAAAAGAAACAACTGAGGGGACATTTGCTCCCATAGACCTGCTCGATTATATCTATGCCGTATTGCATAGTCCTACCTACCGAGAAAAATATAAAGAATTCCTAAAAATAGACTTCCCAAGGATACCTTACCCCAAAGACCAAGATACTTTCTGGAAGTTAGTCAAGTTAGGTGGTGAGTTAAGGCAAATACATTTACTGGAAAGCCCGGTAGTAGAACAGTTCATCACATCTTATCCTATCAGTGGAAGCAATGGAGTAGGCAAGGTGAGATATGACCAGGAAAAGGTTTGGATTAACGACAACCAGTATTTCAACCATGTACCTCAAATTGCCTGGGAATTCTACATAGGAGGTTATCAGCCTGCCCAGAAGTGGCTCAAGGATCGGAAAGGCCGGCAACTGTCGTTTGAAGATGTCAGGCACTACCAGAAGATCATTGTAGCTTTGACAGAGACGGACAGGATCATGAAGGAGATTGATAAAATCGATTTTGAATAGTGCATTTTAAATATTCTACAACATGGAAAACATGGAATCAGTTAAATTGACCATCCCCAACGACATCGATTATTTTAACATGGCACAGCTTTTCGTCAGGGAAATGGCGAAAAAGATCGGGTTCAAGGGCGGCGAACTTAACCAGATCGATATTGCAGTTGAGGAATCCGTGACCTACGTCATGAAACATGCCTACGATAAGGAGGAAAGCAAGACTGTCGACATTATTTGCCAGGAGATCGAAGGAGGATTGAAGGTCATAGTCAAGGATATGGGAATTCCTTTTGATCCCAACAAAATAGCCCGTTTCAACATAACAAAAAATATTGCTGACATGGAGACCGAGGGGCTTTGGATCTATATGGTGCAAAAGGTAATGGATGATCTCTCATTCCATAACCTTGGGCACCTGGGAAAGGAGATCCAGATGGTTAAGTATTTACATAAGACTGACCTCCAGGTGGCGTTGAATACAGATGAGAGCCAGGAGATGGAGGACCCCAAAGGTATCACCGAAAAGATAGATTTTATAGTAAGGGCAATGCTGCCGGAAGAAGCCATTGAAGTATCCAGGTGTGCCTATAAATCGCATGGCTATTCATTTTTCGACGATCATATTTATTACCCGGAACGGCTTGTTGAAATGAACAGGAACCTGGAGATGATATCGGCTGTCGCGGTAACCAGGGAGAATGATTTTATGGGTCACGCGGCCCTGTTTTTTCAATATCCGGAAGATACGATCGCCGAATTGACATTTGCCTTTGTCAACATAGAATACCGGGGACAGGGAGCTCTTAACAGGCTAACGGATTTTTTGCTTCATGCGCCTAAAAAGAGGAAACTGACAGGTATTTACGCCTATGCGGTGACAAATCATATCTATACCCAAAAATCCCTTATCAAATATGGTCTGAAAGATTGCGGCATCCTGCTGGCTACCAGTCCTGCATCCTGGAAATTCAAAGGTATTTCAGATGACACATCGCAGCGTATCAGCGTCGTTCTGAGCTTCAGGTATATGGATGAACCTGCTGTGTTAAACCTTTATCCACCCGAACACCACCGGGCAATGATCATTAAATTGTACGAATCTCTCGGGGTAACGCATCATTACCATCAGCCGGAACCACAGGAACTTTCTTACAAGGCTGCTGAATCAGCTATCTTTACCGGAGTGAATGAGCTTGAAAGCTGCGGTGAGATCTTTGTTTTAAGCTATGGCGAAAATATTCTCAGGGAAATAAGGAAAACACTCCGAAGCTTTTGTATCAAACACATCTCGTCCATTAATATGTTCCTGAAGCTTGGCGATCCGCTCACCTTTAACCTGACGGCCGAATTTGAGAAAATGGGATTTTTCTTTGCAGGCGTGCTGCCGGATTCAATGATTGGCGACGCACTGGCGCTTCAGTACCTGAACAATGTAGAGTTTGACTATGATAAGCTGGTGTTGTACCAGGATGTTACGAAAGAGATATTAGCGTACATACGATCGCACGATCCGAATGAGAATAAATGAAAAATCGTTTCCGTTTACTATAAAATTCCACAGTCAGGGTCTTTACCTGCGGGTTTCAAAACCATCTGCAACTATGGAATTTCATATTTGCAGAAAAATGTTCAACTGCAAATATAAATTTTTATCTTTGCAGTAATGCAAACACGCAACAATGGAAATAAATCGTTTCAAAGCAGGAAAATATATCAGGCAGTATGGCTATTCAAGTTTCTCACCGGAACCTGTGAATCACGAATGGCTGGTGAGCGATGCAAACGTAAATCGCCTGCTTAATGATGCCACCCGGAAACTCGGGGAGTTGAATGCGTTTTCTACCCTGATTCCTGATGTGGATTTTTTCATCAGAATGCATATTACCAAAGAAGCCACCAAAAGCAGCAGGATTGAAGGCACTCAAACCAGCATGGAGGAAGCCATTCAGACCGCTGAATATATCAATCCTGAAAAGCGTGACGACTGGCAGGAAGTTCACAACTACATTGAAGCAATGAACGATGCCATAGCACAACTGGAAAATCTTCCGCTAAGTAACCGCTTATTGAAACAAACACACAAAAGATTATTGCAGGGAGTAAGAGGCAAATACAAATTGCCCGGTGAGTTTCGCACTTCGCAAAACTGGATTGGTGGTGCTACACTTACCGATGCCTCTTACATTCCTCCGCACCACAGCGAAGTACCTGACCTGATGAGTGACCTTGAAAAATTTCTGAATAACGATGAATTGCAGGCACCACCGCTCATTCGCATAGGCATTGCACATTATCAGTTTGAAACCATACACCCTTTTCTCGACGGAAATGGAAGGTTAGGCAGGTTACTCATTACACTTTATCTTGTAAGCAATAACATTCTCAGCAAACCCGTATTATATCTTTCCGATTTTTTTGAACGTAACCGCATACATTACTATGATAACCTCACGGTGGTGCGCACTCAAAACAATTTGGTGCAATGGCTCAAGTTCTTTATGGTGGGTGTTTTGGAAACAGCAGAAAACTCCATCCAGACATTTCACGAGATCATCAAACTGAGAAAAGAGGTGGAGGAGAAAAAAATTATCACACTCGGCAAGCGTGTTCCGGTGGCTATGGAATTGATTCGCTATCTATACACCAAACCCATTGTAGATGCACCCGAAGTTGCCAAAGTTTTGGAAGTGAATATTTCTACAGCACATCGTTTAATCCAGGAATTTGAAAAACTCAAAATCCTCAAAGAACAAACCGGGTTTAAGAGAAACCGCATCTTCATTTTTGAACAGTATTTGAATCTTTTTAATAGATAATGGCAAGTATAAAACAAGAAAGCGCAAGCGTTGTGAACTTTGAGAAGTACCCTGAAATAGGTCTTCAGTGGAAAGAACCGGGAATTAGTTTTGAGGTGGTATTTTTCAAACGTAATGTTGATTATAAGTCATCACCACAGTCAGAAGGCAAAACTGTGGAAGAAACTGTGGAAGTGATTCTATCGTTTACACCAGAATAATATGGATCAAACGTTTTTGGTAAATCTTTCTTTATACAAATCGTTATTCCGGGGAAGAGAGGATATATTTGCAATTCGCTGGGAGAAGGATGATAAGTCCAGTTATTCCCCTGCATTTGAATTTGACCCCTATCAATACCGTTTACATAAAATGAAAGGGGGAACCTTCCAGAACTATTCCGATAAAAAGTATCTTTCACTTTCAGATTATCAAATTACCAAACACATTTACGGAGAGCATTTCATAGGTATTTACCCCTTACTTAAAGATAATACATCATGGTTTATTGCAGCTGATTTTGATAAAGACAACTGGATAGAGGAATGTAGGTTGTTTCTTAAGGTTTGCAATGAACAGGGTTTACCAGTATATCTTGAACGATCCCGGTCTGGCAAGGGAGGTCATATCTGGGTGTTTTTTGAAAAGCCTTATCCGGCGATGAAAAGCAGGAAAATCATCATCAACCTGCTGGAAAGAATTGGTGCGTTTTCAACATTTGATAAGAACTCAAGCTTTGACAGGCTCTTCCCCAATCAGGATTTTCTGTCGGGGAAAGGATTTGGTAATCTGATTGCTTTGCCATTGAATAAACTTTCTTTAGATCAGGGAAATAACTGCTTTATCAATCCTGAGACAATAGAGTCATACAAAGATCAATGGGATTATCTGAAAGGCATTCAAAGGGTTTCTGTTTCTAAACTTGATCAACTTTATAACCAATTAACCAATATTACGGATTTAAAGAAAGACAGGATAATTCAGACATCACCGGAAACTGGTAAAGTCAAAATCGTACTTGATCAAACAATTAAAATAGCCCGGAGCGGTCTGCCATTGCCATTGATTAACTTTCTAAGAGAAGAGCTTAATTTCCTGAGTAGTGAATTTCTTATTAAAAAGAATCTTGGAAAAAGCATATGGGGCTCAGAAAGGTATTTCAGATTCATTGAAGAAAAAGATGACTTTGTTATTATTCCCAGAGGAATGGCTGGTCGCTTGTTACGCTTTTGCAGGGATAACAATATTGAATATGATTTTTTTGATGAAAGGAAAAAAGTTGAACCTGCCTCTTTTACAATGGATGTTCAACTTAGAGAACATCAAAAGATTGCTTTAACGGCTGCTGCGAAAAAAGACATGGGGGTTATTGTTGCTCCACCTGGAACGGGAAAAACCATTATTGGACTGAAGATCATTGCCGAAAAACAACAGCCTGCACTAATCATTGTTCACAGGAAACAGTTGGCCGAACAATGGATCGAAAGAATCCAATCGTTTTTAGGTATTCCCAAACATGAAATTGGAAGAATTGGACAAGGAAAGAGCAAAGATGGCCGGAAGATCACAGTAGCCATGATCCAGAGTTTATCAAGAGTGCTTGAAAATTCGGGACCGACTTGTTTAACAAATAAATTTGGGACAATCATCGTTGACGAATGTCATCATATTCCGGCAGAGACCTATAGAAGTATCATTGGGAAATTATCTTCATTTTATCTGTATGGGTTAACCGCAACACCTTTTCGAAAATATAATGACGGGAAGTTGATTTTTATCCATCTCGGGGAAATTATATGTGAAATTAAAGCTCCGGATATTTCAACTTTTAAAACTGCAAAAATCATCATTCGTAATACTGAACTTGATATTCCTTTCAATTCTAAAACGGATAAGTTCGAGACTTTATCCAAGATCCTGATCCATGATTCTGCAAGGAACAAACTAATTTTAAAGGATGTCATTTCAGAATTGAGTTCTGGGAAAAAAGTTGTGATCATTACGGAAAGGAAAGAACATATTGACTCGTTAAACCAGTATCTCAAACAATCTTATGAAACGATTGTCTTTTCTGGTGACGATTCGGAAAGCAGCAGATCAATCAAATGGAAAATACTTAAGAACGGTAATTTTCAAGTATTAATCACGACTGGACAGTTCTTTGGAGAAGGTATTGATATTCAAAATATCGACCGTTTGTTTCTTGTTTATCCATTTTCCTTCCAGGGGAAGCTGGTGCAATATATTGGAAGGGTACAAAGATCAGAGATCGCCCCGGTCATTTATGATTACCGGGATTATAAGATCGACTACCTGAATAAATTGTTTCTGAAAAGAAACACCTATTACAGAAAACTTGAAAAACAGGCTTTATTATTTGATGAACCTGAACCTGGTACTACATCAACTGGAAATACGATTTCAATTGAAGAGCCCATCACCCTTACTTTTGATGATCTTGAATTCAGATATGGTACAATTGCATTCAAGTACTTTGTCCCTAAATTAAATCAGGAACTGGAATTTGAAATTGAAAATGACCAAATCCGGCCGGAGTTCGATGTGTTGAAGCCATTTTTTTCAAAGACCTTGAAGAAAAAAAATGTCATTGTACTTATCCAGGCAGAATTTCAGGGAAAAACATTAATTTCCCAGTTGGCGACTTCTTCTGATCTGGAAAAAATAAACAGGGAGATCATTGAAATTGCAAAATTCAAATTTGTCTCAAGATTCTTTCTGGGCAGTAATTCAAATAAACCCAAGCAGAATCTATTGGATATAAATCAGGTTCAATCTCTGGATGAGGCAAAATCTTCCTTATATGAAACAGGTGAGCAATTGCTCGAGGATCTTCTGAGTAATAAAAAGGTTATCCATTACAGACAACTCAGATATCTGGCGGAAAAGCACGAAAGTTCTATATTGAAGCTTCGTTTTGTGTTAAGCCCGTTTTCTTTTGTTTTTCTGGTTGCCGGTAAAAATCAGAATCACCTCATTCTGGAAACCCTTGATACGGAAGAAGCCACCTATATCTGGCATGTCAGTAAAATATCAAGAATGCTCCCCCAGGAGTTGGCAATAGTTGAACAACATCTGAATACCATTAGGATTAATGGGAGACAGACATTTCTGGAATCCCAACCCGAAAATTTCAGCCGGATATTACACGATTATTCAGATGAAAGAAAGGGATTTATTATTTGGCGGGATTTGCTGGAGGAAAGGCTGATATGAACCGTGATGAAGGAACTCTCTAGCGTTCAAAGAGTGCCAGATGCCGTGAAAAATCCCAAGGACATGGGTATTTTTTTTAACTTTACAGTATTATCTTTCAATTTTTTCACAATTATTCCGCTTTGCAATACGAAAAAATATATTTAAATGACCAAAAAAGCAGAAAAGTTCCCTGACCAACTTACCGACTACAGATTCAAAGACAAAAAGCGTAAATACATCACCCCGGCAGGACTTGCATCACAAGGTAAGGTGGAAGAAGCGCCCAAACTTGAATTTGATTACAACCCACATTTGCCACCGGTTTTGAGGTTTGATGATTCCGGACAAACAGATAAGTTACCAGAATTGCTCGAAAAAGCTTTGCGGAGTCCCCTTACGGAAGATGAATCCAAAATTCTGGCCAACGCCCTGAAAAAGCACGAACCCTGGCTTGAGTGGACAGGGAAGCGGGAAAAGAAAGCATTTGAGGTTGACCCAATAGCTCTCCATATCCACGAACGAATAAGCACACAGGCCATTTTGAAAGTAGCTAAACGAGAAAATATACAACGAGACCTCTTTGCCGATCCCGAAATGGAGTACCGCGAAGCGATTAAATTCTATCAGCACGAAATGGATTGGGCAAACCGCCTCATTCTCGGCGACTCATTGCAAGTCATGGCCTCCCTTGCCTATCGCGAAAACCTAACCGGCCAGGTGCAGATGATCTATTTTGACCCGCCGTATGGGATCAGGTTCACGAAAAATTTTCAACCGGAGGTTGGGAGAACTGATACCAAAGAAGAACAGGAAAGTGATTTTAACCGTGAACCGGAAGTCGTAAAAGCTTATCGTGATACCTGGACACTTGGAACACATAGTTACCTTAGTTATATTCGAGACAGATTAATTCTTGCAAAAACCCTTCTCAAAGATTCAGGAAGCCTTTTTCTACAAATTGGCGATGAAAATGAACATTTATTAAAGAGTATTCTTGATGAAGTATTCGGGTATGGAAATTTCATTGTTAGAATCGCTGTTCAAAAAACGGGAAGTGTTGAAGGTGATTTTATTAAATCAAATTCTGATTATCTTTTGTGGTATGCTAAAGAAAGGAGCAAGGTACTAGAGAAATACACCCAACTTTTCATTGAAAGAATTGATAAAAAGGAAGGAGAATGGAGTCCTGACCCACTTACTTCATCCGGATCGACAAATACGTCAACAGTGAGGTTTCCAGCTTTTGGCAAAGAGTTCTTCCCGGGCAATAATGCACACTGGAAAACCACTATGGAAGGGATGAATAGACTTTTATTGGCTGAAAGAATAGTGCCTCAAAAGAATCAAATACGGTTTCAAAAGAATTTTGATGATTTTCCTGTGAAAGCGTTAGGAAGTATTTGGTCTGACACTGGGGGAGCTACAGATATGATTTATGTTGTACAAACGGCTACTAAAGTAATCGCTCGATGTATTTTAATGACCACATCCCCCGGCGATCTTGCCCTGGATCCCACCTGTGGCAGCGGAACTACGGCTTATGTAGCCGAGCAATGGGGCAGGCGATGGATCACAATTGACACCAGTAGGGTTGCTGTGGCATTGGCAAGACAACGGTTACTAACCGCCAAATTTGAACATTACAAGCTTAAAAATATAGAGAAAGCCCCGGCAGAGGACAATACATTTGAGTACGAAACAGTTCCACATATAACTTTAAAAAGCATCGCACAAAACCCCGCCCTCGACCCAGTTTTCGCTAAATATGATCCGCTGCTTGACAGTTGCCTGGTGATAATCAATGACGCATTACAAAAAGTTGATAAAGAGATCAGAAGTAAGCTTCTGCTTAAGTGGCAAATTAAACAAAAGCAGGAGGGTAAAAAGAACATCAACGAGGCCGATGAACGGAGGTGGAAACTTCCAACGGAAAAATTTGAGCATTGGGATGTGCCGTTTGATACCGATGAACTTTATCCGGCAGAATTTAAAACAGCCATTGAAACTTATCTTAAAATCTGGCGGCAAAAGATGGATGAAGTGAACGCATGTATCCAGACAAATGCAGAGCAGGTTGAACTGGTCGACAAGCCGGAGAAGATAAACGGGGTGGTTCGGGTAAGTGGTCCATTCACTGTGGAAGGCGTAATGCCTATAGAGTTTAATCTCGATGCCGATTCTCCAATCCAGGGAATTGATGAAGATCTGGAAACGTTCGACCAGGCGACCAATGCCGTTTCATTCATTGAAAATATCCTCCTGTTGCTGAAACGTGAAGGGGTGGTTTTTCCCGGAAACCGGAAGATGGTTTTCAACGAACTGCGCTCTTATGATAGCGGAGGAACAATGATCAATTTTGAAGGGGAATGGATGAATGGTGATAAAAAATTACGTAAAGTGGGGGTGAGTGTAGGTCCACAGCATGGTCCAATAACCGGATGGCAGGTGGAGAATGTGATTCGAACTGCTTACAAACACGGGTTCGACGATATAGTTTTTGCCGGATTTTCATTCGATGCCGAAGCACAGGCAGCCATTGAAGACGATTCAAATCCAAAGGTGAAATTGCACTTGGCCCATATCAGCCCCGATGTATTGATGGGCGACCTGCTGAAAAGCACGGGCAGCGGCCAGGTATTCACCGTGATGGGCAGCCCGCGGATAAAACTGCTTACAGAAAGCGATGGTTCTTTCCGGATCAGGATGGACGGCGTAGATATTTATGACCCTGTCAGGAATGTATTGATAGATACAGGCGCCGACAAAGTGGCTGCCTGGTTTATCGACAGCGATTACGACGGACGCACTTTTTGCATAACCCAGGCCTTCTTTCCAGATCGTGATGCCTGGAAAAAACTGGAAAAGGCATTAAAAGGGGTGATTGATCCTGATAAATTTGAAGCCTTCAGCGGAACTTTATCGCTTCCCTTCCCTGTGGGAGAATATAAAAAAGCAGCCGTGAAAGTCATTGATCCACGCGGAAATGAGGTAATGAAGGTGTTGTCATTAGATAAAAGCTATTGATCATGACAAAGGGAACTTCGCAAAACGATCTCTTTGACGACCAGGCCCCCGTAATCGTGGTGGATAACCCGATCCTCTGCAATCCATTTGAGGAGCCGGATAAATACTGGTATTACAACGAAAATGGCGAACCCCAGCAAATTCCCACCCGTCGCCCGGCCAGTTATTTTTTCAAAACCAAACGCGCCTATACAGGTCAGACAACATTATTTGCTGAAGAACAACGTGAAGATCTTCAGTTGATCAACCTTCTGCGTAATGATGTTCGCCGTTGGCGCAAGTCAGGGTACGAAATAGCAACACCGATCACAAAAAAACTACTTGAATACTGGTCAAGATCAAACCGCGAACGCAGGTTGTTTTTCTGCCAGCTTGAGGGTGTTGAAACCATCATCTATATCAATGAAATTTTAGCTTCGAACAGGAAAACAAGATGGAATCCGGAATTAACTGAGGAGGATTTTCAGAAACTAAAACAAGGCGTGAAACCTTCATTTATTGATGATACAACTGTTAAAGATGTTTTGCTTCCCCGACTGATCGATATTCCCAATGAGACAGAATATCCCAATCTTCACCGTTACGGATGCAAAATGGCCACTGGTAGCGGTAAAACAGTGGTCATGGCCATGCTCATCACCTGGGCATTCTGTAACCGTGGATCGCAACCATCGGATGTGCGGTTCCCGGATGCTGCCCTGATCATTTGCCCGAATCTGACTATTCGCGAGCGTTTGCAGGTACTTCGTCCAGACATAGCCGATAATTACTACCGGAAGTTTGATCTTATCCCCTCTTCTCTTATTCCATTCTTGCAGCGGGGAAAAGTGATGATCAAAAACTGGCATCAATTGGGGGAAGAATCAGAAAATATGGAATCGGGCGAAAGTTACCGGGTAGTCAATAAAGGGATTGAGAGTGCGGATGCTTTTGCGCGACGGGTGCTTGGCGAATTATATGACCGATCTCCGGTCATGGTGATGAATGATGAAGGCCATCATGCCTACCGTCCGAAACCTATAGATACCGATTCAGATTTATCTGAAGAAGAAAAAAAAGAGCGCGAAGAGGCAACAGTATGGATCAACGGATTGGATAAGATTAACAAAGCCTGCGGCATTCGTTTTTGTGTAGATATGTCGGCAACACCATTCTATATCAAAGGCAGCGGCTATGTTGAAGGATCACCCTTCCCCTGGATTGTCAGTGATTTTGCCCTGGTGGATGCCATTGAATCGGGAATTGTAAAGATTCCCAGGATTCCGGTTAGTGATATAACAGGTAGACCTGAACCACAGTATTTCAATTTATGGAAATACATTACAGCCGATCTGAGGGCCGGGCAGAAGATGCAAGGGGGACGTCCAAAGCCAGGTGTGGTATGGGAAAGAGCAAATGGTGCTCTGGTTCAGTTAGCAGGTCAGTACAAAGAACGGTTTGATTATTTTAAAACCGGAGATGAGCGTAATTTGGCCATTCCACCAGCCATGATCATTGTTTGTGACAACACTAATATCGCCGAATTGTTTTATCAGAAGATTTCCGGCGAACAAACAGAGGAAGTCGAGGAAAAGGTAACCCGTGGAAGAAAAAAAGGAGAAACGAAGTTGGTAAAGATTAAATCCTATGGAAAGGGCGAACCATTCCCTGAAATTTTCAGCAATACTGAAAATGCCTTAAACTCATTCCGCATCGACAACAAAGTCATGCAGGAAACCGACTCAGACGAGGGTCAGTCAAAAGATGAAGCCAAGAAAAAGACCAGGCAGATCGCCGATACAATAGGCCAACACGGGAAACCGGGAGAACAGGTGAAATGTATCGTGTCAGTGCAGATGTTGTCGGAAGGCTGGGATGCAAACAATGTTACCCATATCTTTGGGCTTCGTGCGTTTGGAAGCCAGTTGTTAATTGAACAGGTAGTAGGCCGTGGCTTACGCAGGATGAACTATACTATTGACAAGGAATCTAATATGTTTCCCCCGGAATATGTGGATGTCTATGGAATTCCATTCTCCATTATTCCATTTAAAGGCAGGCCCACCGGGAAACCGGAACCGGATGATAAACCCGTTTATCATGTTCGTGCGCTAACAGAACGGGAAAACCTGAAAATTGAATTCCCCAATGTAGAAGGTTATGTGTTTGACCTTAAGAAAAACATGATCTCTGTGGATTTTGAAAAATTGGAAAAATTCGATCTAGAACCTCTGAAGGATCCCATCCAGACCTTCATCCAGCCACAAGTTGGTATCCGTATTGGCGGGCCTGCCATCAATCCTGGATTAAAGGTTGTTACCCAGGATCGAAAAGCTTATTATGAAAATTATCATCTTCAAACCATCAAATTTGAGATAGCACGTCAGATCGTTATTAACCTTACCTATGGTAGAAATGACGCACATTCCGGATTAAAATATCAATCAAGGGCACAACTGTTTCCACAGGTATTGAAAATAGTAGATCGGTATCTGGATATTAAGGTGAATTATATGGGATGTAATCCCAGTGAAATTGGTATCGAGGCTTATTCTTCCAAAGTAATATCGCTACTTACTACTGCCATTGAACCGTCTAAACTGGAAGGAGAACCACCCTTATTGCCACAATTGAATCGTTTCAAACCAATTGGAAGTACCTTATCCGTGAATTTTACTACTAAGAAAATCCCCAAGCTAACAATAAAGAGCCATATAAACATGATGGTTGGTGATACTCAAACATGGGAGCAGTCGGCTGATTTCATCCTGGAAGCAAATTATAAAGTATTTTCTTATGTTAAAAATGATCATCTTGAATTTACCATTCCGTATGAATTTGAGGGCGTTCCCCTGCATTATGAACCTGATTTCATTGTAAAATTGAGCAATGGCGTGAATCTTGTTCTTGAAATTAAAGGGTATGAAGACAATCAAACCAAGGCCAAGCACCAGGGAGCACATAAATGGGTTAATGCAGTCAATAACTGGGGAAAACTGGGACATTGGGTGTTCATAGTATGCAGGAATCCAGCAATGCTTAATTATGATATTGATAAAGCTTAGAAGCACCAAGTATTGAGAGACAATATGATAAATAGTGGTATGTTATTTCTAAACAGGTTTGCACTTTTTTATATAATTTTGTAAAAATTTGACTATTATGATTAATGTTTTCAATGATACATTAAAAATAATTTTAAATGACAGGCTTAAAGAACTCGAAGATCATTTTGAGTCTGATGTGATTTTTTACTACGGTGAAATTCATCCTGCATTTATCAAACCATTCAGAGATTTCATTGAGAAATTAAAGAACGATCCTAATCCAAAAGATAAATTATCGATTATCATCAATTCACCAGGTGGTAGTTCTGAAACTGTCGAGAAGTTTGTTGATATAATAAGAAAACATTATCATGAGGTTTATTTTGTCATACCAGATATGGCAATGTCGGCAGGTACCATATTTTGTATGTCTGGTGACAAAATTTTTATGGATTATTCTTCATCCCTTGGCCCTATTGATCCACAAGTATTAGTTGGTGATAAATATGTGCCTGCTCTTGGTTATTTGGATAAAGTAAACGAGTTAATTGAAAAAGACAGAAATAATGAATTAACCAGGGCTGAGTTTGCAATTCTCAAAGATATCGATTTAGCGACACTCAGGGCTTATGAGCAAGCCAAGGATTTAACAGTTACACTTTTGGAAAAATGGTTAGTGGAATATAAATTCAAAGATTGGCAAATACATCAATCAAAACCTGATCTGATTGGTCAACCTGTTACTTTGGAGCAAAAGAAGGAGCGGGCTAAAGACATAGCAACTAAATTGGGTAATAACAATCTGTGGCATTCCCATGGAAGAATGATTAATATACATGTTCTCAAGACTTTTTTAAAATTGAAAATAGAGGATTATTCTGATGATTTACCCTTACGTGAAAAAATCAGGTCCTATAATGATTTGATAATTGAGTTTATCCTAAGATCTGAATTTAGATTTTTCCTGCATAGTAGAAATTATTTTTAATCTTTATATTATGGCAACAAATGATATAAGTTTGATCGATAAACTGACCGAAGTAATAGAAAAAAAGAATAAATTATTCGAATCGGATAAAATATATATCGAATATGAAGAATATCATGAACAAATGAGACGACTTGGAATCTCCAAGAAACAAGAATACAATATTTCGCCTGTCGATACCATTGGCAGGAGGTTTTATTATGATATGCAACATGTCAAATAATTAATCTTATTCGAATTTGCCCGGAAATCTCTGATTTACAAGGTTTTGTTTTTAAAGTCCGGAGGTCACATAATATCAGCAAACCAACTCAACCCTTAAAACTCAAAAAACCTCGCCAAGCGAGGTTTTTTGCCCGTACCCGGAGCCGGGATCGAACCGGCACTTCCATCACTGGAAATTGGATTTTAAGTCCAACGCGTCTACCTATTCCGCCACCCGGGCGAAGAGGGTGTGAGTTTGGGTGTGCAGGTGAAGTGTGGGTGTGAATTGTAAATTGAAATTTGAAATTTGGATACGTTATTGAAAAAATAGGAACCTCGTTGTTTCACCAGATTCCTAATTTCAATTTTCAAATTTCAAATTTCATTTCAGAGCGGAAAACGGGATTCGAACCCGCGACCCCGACCTTGGCAAGGTCGTGCTCTACCAGCTGAGCTACTTCCGCAGTATGTCAAAAAAGGATTGCAAATGTAAATAATTTTTTAAAAAGTGCAACCAAAGGATCAATTTTCTTCTCAATTATTCAATCCTGGTGCTGATGACTTGTCAACATAAAGTAAACTTGAAGTCAATTCACTGATGTCTTTCACCTCAACTGGGGAGCCTTTCTGAAGGGTTTTTTTACAAAGCGGGCATGCAGTGATGATTGATCCAGGATTATTTGCCATAAGGGTCTCCAGAGTAAGCTGCGAGACTTTATCTCTTTGGTAACAGTTGATCCCGGTACTTCCCAGGCTTCCACCGCAGCAGATAGATATGCCTTTCTCTTCACTTGCAGTGACAAGATTTACCATTTGCCGGATCAACTGCCGGGGCTCTTCGAAAATCCCGGATCCTCTTCCCAGTTCGCATGGATCATGGAAAGCAACCTGTAAATCTTCCTTTTTCAGATCAATTTTCTTTTCATTCACCAGGCGTAGAAGGTATTGCGAATGATGCAGCATTTCGATATTAAGGTTATATTCTTCCCTGAAAATCTTCAGGCAGATAGGGCAGGAGAGTACCAGTGTTTTACAGTTTGTGCTTTCGATCAGTTTTTTATTGTGCTCCATGAGTTCGCGCGCCTGCTTTTCTTTTCCGGCCATCCATAAGGGCCTTCCGCAGCAGACGCTTCCATCACGGTCAATAAATTGGTAATCGACACCTGCCGTGGTGAATATTTTCTCCATGGATATTTTGATCGATGGGGTAAGATGGGTCATGCAGCCGGCAAAATAAGCTATCTCCGCAACCTGGCTTTTGGTTTGCTTCAGGTATGTAAAGGAGCCATTAAGGTTTTTAGCATAACGGATCCTTTGGGAAACACGCAAAGCGTTGATATTGATTCCAACAGGACAATATTCCCCGCAACGGCCGCAAAGCAGGCAATCGTAAGTAGAATTTATATCCGGTCGATTGTTTTTTAAAGTCCGAAGAAAATACGCAGGCGGGATTCCATCCTCATTTGCATCTGTATGTAGCGGACAGGCATCGATGCATACGCCGCATTTAGGGCACGATTGTATTTCAAAATTTGAGTAATGGTTAAAATGAAGGGTTGGTTTAATACCGTAATGCCTGAAAAAGATCAGCATTACTTCTGTAGGAATATGCATGAACCTGGAGTAAGGCAGGCTGACGAAAAAGCCTCCCAGTACCAGCGAATAGGTCCACCAGGCAGGATAAGAAAGCTGTTGTGCAGGCAGAAATCTATCCAGGAGATCTCCAAAATTGTTGGTCAAAAAGCTTCCCCCGTGATAGTGTGCAGCCGTGAAGCTTTCGGCAAGTAATCTCAGGGGGAAGATCAGCCAGAGGGTGGTGATCGCTAAACGGTCGAAAAATGTATGCCTGGTAGTTTTTTTTAAACCGAACCAATGGGACGAAGCTCTTTTGATCAGGGCAAGCACCAGCCCGCTGAGCACCAGAAGCAGGAACATATCCATGAGCAACCGGAAAACACCCGGGATTGACATGAGTTCGTGCCTCAGTATATGTTCGTCAGCTACAAAGAACTTCAGGAAAATCGGGTAGTACGGAGGATTGATATGAACTTTGCTGTAAATTCTCGACTCGAGGTTGCCACATACGATAAGCAGGAACCACCCGAATGCAAAGCTCATATGCATATAGCCGAGCCAGCCATTTCGCCGGAACATTTTCCGGTGGAGAAGGCTTTCCATGAACACTTCGCCGGCAGCGCCCAGGCTTTTTTTGGTAAATACTCCTTTCCTGATCAGGTCTCTGTCAGCCAGGTCAAACCCTTTGATCCAGCGTGCATACTTTACACTGAGGATTACCAGCAGGGTAATCAGTCCCAGGAAGAAAGGAAGCACAAACAAGTCAAAGGTCATAGTTCGAAAGCCTCAATGGCTCTTTGTATATTCATTATGATATTTCTGGTATTGACACCTCGCGGGCAGGCGAGCTGGCACTTTCCGCAAAGCATGCATTTTTCCGCTTCGGCCTTTATATTGCGGGCTTCACCCCTTTTAATATTTCCGATCAGCTCCCGCAAGCTGAATGTTGTAAATACCCCCGCACTGCAGGTGGCTGTGCAGGTACCGCACGAAATACAGACCATGAAAGAAGGCTCATGCTCAGCCAGGTATCGTGCGACCCGCTTGTCATTGCTGTCGTAATCGATTTGTCTGTCGGAATTTATGGTATATCCGAAGTTGGGCACTGGATGTTGGTTATTGGTTATTGGTTATTGGTTATTGGTTATTAGGTAGTTATATAAGAGGTTGTTATTTGTTTCAGTGTTCCAAAAAATTCCAAATTTCTAATTTCAATTTTCAAATTGCCAACTGTCAACTGAATTCAGGTATTCCATAATCCTGAGTGCAGCTGCCCGCGAATCAGCAATCGTTTCATCAATGCTTTTCGGTGAAGTACAGGTTCCGGCGAGAAAAAGGCCTGGTATGCCGGTTTCATTTGCCTGTAACTGGCGATCGGCAGGCTGCAGGAAACGGTTTTCATCGGTTTCCAACTCCATTATATCCATGAGCTTCTTTGTCCCGGATGAGGTAACCATACCGGACATCAGCACAAGCAGATCCACCTTCATTTTCAGCGGGCGTCCGGCCAGGGTATCCTCAACTTTTACCAGCACTGAGCCATCCTGGTTCTCAAATGCTTCCGACAGCCTTCCCCTGATAAAATGCACCCCCCATTTCTCCTGCGATTCTTTGTACAAAGCTTCGAAGTCGAGGCCGAACATCCTGAGATCCATGTAAAAGCAAAAAACTTCACAACCTGGGATCATCTCACTTACCTCAACCGCCTGCTTCACGGCGGTCACACAGCATACTCTGGAACAATAAAGATTACCGACTTTCTCATCCCTTGATCCCACACAATGCACAAAGCCAATCCTTTCGGGCACTTTACCGTGGGCATTACGGATCTGGCTGTGTTGGGCAAATTTCTTTTCGAGGTCTTCGGAGGTGATCACGTTATCATAGATCCCATAGCCATACTCTTCCTTTTTCCGGGCTTCAAAGAGATCGAATCCTGTTGCCAGGAGCAATGCATCCGAAACAAGCGTTTGGGAGTTGTTCAACAATATTTTCCAGGTTTTTCCGGACTGTTCGATCTTTTGAACTTCTGTGCCGGTGTGAACGATCACTTTCTCGTTCAACCTTTTGGTCAGGTAACCGGTAATTTCTTTGGCAGGCCGGCGGGACGGAAAAAGGCGGTCCCATTGGCCAACATGCCCGCCCAGATGTTCCTCCTTTTCAATAAGGGTGACTTGAATGCCAAAAGCAGCTAAACTCGAAGCTGCTTCAAGGCCTGCTATACCACCACCGATTACAATAACCTTTTTACCCATCATGTATCAATGACAAAATTTCAAGTTTGCGGGCATGGCGGGTTTCCCTAAATATTCACCGTTTTTACCCAGGTATTTCTTTTCGGGATCATAGAGTATCCCAATCTTATCCAGCAATGGCTCAACAGGGACCTGGTGAGTTTGCAAACCAAGGTCCCAGGGGTCATAACCAAGCACAATCCCGGCAAGTTCTTCATAGGTGAGGACAGGGATTCCCTGGCCATCTTCCCCGTAGGTAACTCCTTCCATCTCGCTGAGGGCATATTGCCAACGATCGAAGAAAAAAGGACAGCCGGGGCAATTTGTAAGAATAGCTTCGGGTCTGTAGGGCTTCATCGACTCAAATTTCTTTTGTGAACAGGCGATGGAATAACCGCGATTAGCCTTCACGACATATTGCCTGAAGCCAAATCCGCAACAATGACGGCGTTCCGGGTAATCAATCACCTCACCTCCCCAGTCTTCTATCATCCCAATCAACACATGCGGATATTCTGCACCTCCGATACCTTTGCAGGGGAACATTTTAGCATAATGACATCCAATATGTTCGACAATCCGCAGTGGTTCGCCTGTAAAACGGTTAATCAGCCTGTACTTGCCTTTTTCTGCTATCTCTTTACGAAATTTATAAATGATATCACTGGCATGGACCAGGTTTTTGGGCTTTTCAAATTCTTTACCGGTAGCCTCTTTAAGAAGCTCCCTGACCTTTTTCTCAACTTCCGGGAAATGGTGCCAGGTTTCAAGCACCTCAAGGTACATACCGAAGGAAGTAATACAGGAAGGGACATAGTTATGGTAACCCGATTCGGTCATAAGGGCGAATTGCCGGGCAATAACCGTCATTGTAGTCTCAAAAGGGACAATATCGGAATGATAGCCGATTCCTGTGCAGGTCGTGTGAAATGGATGCTCGCTGATATTTTTCCCAAGGGTTTCTCTCAGGATTTTCAGAAAAGTAGTTTCAGAACCAGGGAAAAAGCTCTGCCTTACGCAACTTCTGACATAAAAAAAATCATCATCCGCGATCTCTTTCTGATATTCTTTCCAGATTATCTTTTTACCCTCAATGTTCATTTTTGCCGTGCTTATTGCTATTGAAGTTATAAACGTGAAGATAATACTCGCTTTTCTGGCCCGGGCTGAATTCTTTGCCCATTTCTTCAGCTTTCTTCCTTGAGAATTCCTCCAGCTTTTCAAACCGTTCCGTCCCGCCTGTGACATCAAAAATCCTTTTCAGTTCATCAAGCGATTCCTGTGGGATCTTACGCAGGATTCCCGGCCCTTCTTCCTGGTAATGGGCTTCAAAGCGTCCTAAAACCTCTTTAAGATTATCAGTTATCCAGCCCCAGACGGGACCCTGTTCGGGATGTGATTCCAATTCGATTTCCTGGGGATAGAGACAATAGCCATGCTTGAGGATCCATTCCCCGATAGTTCTTTTAATAGCAAGCTGCTGCCTCCCTTTTTCCGATTCCACGAAATAGCCGAGGTCCTGCGATAAGGAACGTACGACGGAAATCAGCAAACCAGGGACGTTCCCACGAGGACAGCGTGTTTTGCACGACATACATTCCCCGCAATACCAGATAAAATCACTTTTCAACAAGGCTTCGATCTGCTCTTCATCGCGGCTTTGAAGCGTAGTCGCAAGGATACGGGGATCATAATTGTAAAACTCAGCAGCCGGGCAAATAGCGGTGCAGGTTCCGCAATTGATGCAGGCTTTCAGTCCTTCCCCGAACCTGACATCCTGGTTGAGCAAGTCGTAGAGTCGCCCCATGAACCGGTATGAAAATGATTGTTAATTTTTTAACAAAAATATAGATTAAAGTAAATACAATTAACAAAGACATCATATTTTAAAAATGAGTTTACACAGCAAAAACTTTTATTCAAGATACATTACCTCGATATAATGATCTTGCCGTTTTGGTGGTATTCTCCTGATGTGACCTGGTAAAGGTACATACCGGCTGATAAGTGCCGAACATCCAAAAATGATCTCTCACCGTTGAGCGGTATTTCAGCCCGGAGGCGACCGGTAATATCTATAACCCGAATGGTTCCGGATTTAAATCCGGAAGTTCCAAATTCCACAAATGTAGAAGCTGGATTGGGAAATACCTTTACCATGTTTTGAGCTACCGACGGTTCTGAGATTCCTACCGTTAAATCGCTTATTTCAAAAAGCCATACAAATCCATTTTCAATTCTGCAGGTAAGATCCCCTGAAAGATTACTTGAAGTGTTTGATGCCACCACATATGTGCTGTCGCTGGTTTTGATGACAGCCCCTTCAAGCCGGTTCTTGCCTTCACTTCCGATGCACTGTTGCCACATGAGTTCGCCTTCCGAACTCACTTTTACCACCCAAATGTCGGGATTTCCAGGGAATGAGTGGTTTCCCGAAACGTCACCGTCAAACGATGTTGTTGTACCAAAAACCAGAAATCCACCATCACCGGATTCAAATATGTTATAAACATAATCGCCTTTGCTACCACCCAAGCATTTTTGCCAGACGATGTTGCCTGATAAATCGATTTTAGCAAGCCAGATATCATCAGTTCGTGTTTCATTTTGGTATCCAAGATGATATCCGCATCCTTCCATATCTCCGTCGTCAGAGCTAGTATAGCCACTAACGATATAACCGTCGCTCGTTGCAAGTAATGTCGAAATACCATCGTGATAACTACCACTGTAACAACGTTGCCATTCGATATTGGTATTTGAATCCAGTTTAAAAAGTATGGTTGCAGCATACCAACTGAATGGTTCACATTCATAGTTGCCTCCACCCTCTACTTGTGCCGAACCGCCAAGAAGATAACCTCCGTCGCTGGTCTGAATAACTGCACTTCCTAAGTCAAATCCAGGGGCCCCAATGGAAAAATCCCACATTTTAATACCAAGGCTGTCGGTTTTTAACAGCCACATGTCCCATGCGCCATAAGCAATGGAAATATCACCATCAGGTGATGTAGTGCGCCCAAAAGCTGCAATTCCTCCATCATAAGTAGTAATGGCCGCCCAAAGGTCATCATATCCGTTTCCGCCGTACATTTTGTCCCACAATTTATTTCCTGCGCTGTCAATTTTAAGTATCCAATAATTAACGGTTCCCGGATAAGGGTTGAATGTTACATCCCCTCCGGTAGAAACACTGATAGCTGCGATAAAATAATTCCCTTCATCGGCAGGGAAAATATCAACTCCCTGGTCGCCGGAAGCTCCACCAAAAGTTTTATCCCATAATAGATTACCTTCAAGATCGGTTTTAAAAAGAAAAACATCATAATTGCCGGTTGAAGGCTCTGTATATCCGCTAATCAAATAATTGTCGCCGGCGAGTTCAATTCCGCGCGCTACATCGTGCGGGTTCATTTGAAAGCATTGCTGCCAGTTGATCTGCATATATTGAGGGAGAGCCGGGAAATGCAGGATTGAGCAAAATAATAATATTTTAAAGCGTTTCATAGCTGTATAATTTGACTAGAAACTGGAGTTTTGCCCATAAAGAGCAAAACTCCAAGGTACATGCCTATTTAACAATCAAATATACCTGTTTTTATGAAGCCTGTTACTTGCAGAGTGTAATTATAGATACCTGCTGGAGCACTACGGGTATCCCATACTTTTTGTCCCTGTTTTCCCTGCAATTGAAACGATTCAATCTGCTTGCCCGTGGCATCAGTAATGATCAGTATGGCACTGGTTTCATCACCCGGAAGGGTGTAATCGAAAGCAGCCCAGTATTTGGCTGGATTGGGTTTTACAGTTAGACTAAGGCCGAAGGCCTCAGCCATGGCATCTAAGTCAATAATACCGCTCTTAAAAGACTGTGTTCCGTCAATTTCAGGGCAATTGCAGAAATGCTGTCCGTAAAATGCTTCAAGGATGTTTTTAGCCTTGGCAGCAGAACTGCCTCGGTTGGCCTGTGCAATTGCGTTAAGCATTTCAATTTCGGAACTGGTAAGTTCCTGCAACTTGCGATCCTCAGAATGAAGTGTAAGTTCCAGGTTGAGCATGTTCATATAATCATTATGTTCTTCCAGCGCCTCTCCCTGAAGGTTATATAAATCTGGAAGCATGGCGGCAAGCGAAATAGCATCTGTAAAGTTTCCTTCCTGCATATATGTTGCAATAATTTGTCTATCAGCGGCAATTCCCCCCAGATTATTGAGCCAGTTTCTTAGCTCTACCAGGGCAACAATCGTATCATTCAGGTAGCTTCTGATCATATCGTTTGCAGCCCTTGTCTTGATGCGATTGTGTTTAGCCATTTGCTGCTGAAGAACCGTTTTGTAGGTAACACCCTCAGCTACCTGACGTAAAATATCTATCATGTAAGCCGGAAGCGGATTTTCTTTTTCTTCAAGATATTCGAGCAAGGCATCTTTTTTAAGCTCATCGGGGTTGGCTGCCAGAGGGTAGCTATAGCTAACCGGTCGAAAAATGTGTGCAAAAGGGCGATCTGGATAGTAATCAGGTCAGACCTCTTATAAATACCAGTGCTGGTTTGAGTTTATTCATTATTTTTGTGAGAACAATCGTAAACTTGTTTGTGAGCAAATATAAGTCCCCCTGCTTGATAATATTTTGAGTTACAGGTCGATTGATGATTCAATTCCGTTCAAATGAATTAATATGAAAATAAAAGAAAAAATATTGCACCTTCCAATCCTCGTTGAACAGGATGAAGATAATGTATATATCGTTAGTTGTCCTGTTTTTAAGGGTTGTCATTCCTATGGCAAAACAATAGATGAAGCTCTGGCAAACATCAGGGAAGTTATTGACATGTGCATAGATGAAGAGAAAGATAAAATATCTGATATAAACCGCTTTGTTGGCTTCAGGGAAATGGAGATTTCTTATAAAGCAGCGGCCGTATAAATAAAATTTTATGCAGGAATTTTTAGTTATTTCAGGTAAAGACTTTATTCGATTCCTTCAGAGACTGGGATTTAATGTTGTTCGCATTAATGGCTCTCATCATAGATTAAAACATCCGGATGGCCGGGTCACAACGATTCCGGTACACAAAAATCAAGATCTGCCGAAGGGACTGATTCGAAAAATTATTCGTGAAGATTTAAAAATAGAGTTGGATGAGTTCATGATTTTGTATAAGCAATTAGGTTAACCCTATGCGATTTCAACCTTTTCAGTTATTTCTGATCCTGCTCAGTGGGGTAGTGTTGTTGTTTATCATTGGTCCGCTGGTTGGAATGTTCGTGGCCACGTCACCGGATCAATTGTTTGAATCATCGAAAGATCCTGAGGTTCAGCGAAGTATTGGCCTTACTTTATGGGTATCGATGGCGGCTACGCTTGTTTTTGCCCTTGGAGGCATTCCGCTGGCCTACTTGCTGGCGAGGAGGGATTTTGCTATGAAGCGGCTCGTTTTGGGAATCATAGACCTGCCCATCGTGATCCCTCATTCCGCTGCCGGGATTGCAGTTTTGGGTTTTGTATCAAGGGATTCCTATTTAGGGAAATTAGGTTCGATGATAGGGTTGGATTTTGTCGGAGCGCCGGCTGGAATTGCCATCGCGATGGCATTCGTCAGCATTCCTTTTCTTATCAATGCGGCCCGGGATGGCTTTTCTGCCGTCCCGCTGAGATTGGAACTGGCGGCCCTTAACCTGGGAGCCACTCCTGCAAGAGTCTTTTTCTCCATTTCCCTTCCGCTTGCCTGGAGAAATATCGTGTCTGGGCTGATCCTGATGTTTGCCAGGGGGATGAGCGAATTCGGCGCCGTAATCATCGTCGCTTACCACCCGATGGTCACGCCTGTCCTGATCTGGGAACGCTTTAGTTCTTTTGGCCTAAACTACGCCCGGCCGGTTGCCGTTATTTTCATTGTGGTCAGCCTTATATTTTTTATTGCTTTGCGATTATTATCCCGGACAAGAAAAGATGCTTGAAATTAAAAACATAAACAAGACCTATCCTGAGTTTAAACTGGATGATATTACCTTTCAGGTTGAAGATGGGGACTATTTTCTTATCCTGGGGCCTTCCGGTGCAGGTAAGACACAAATCCTGGAGATCCTTGCCGGGTTGATCGATCCCGATGAAGGGAGTGTTATAGTTGAAGGGAAAAATATTACCGGCTGGAAAATTCAATCGAGGCCATTCGGGCTTGTTTTCCAGGATTATGCCATTTTCCCGCACATGAGTGTCAGGGAAAATATAAGTTATCCGATTCGTTTAAGGGGATTAGGCAGCAAGCAAATCTTTTCACAGGTAGTAACGCAGGCCGAGGCAATGGAGATAGGCCATCTGCTGGACAGGATGCCGCGGACATTATCGGGCGGGGAATTACAACGGGTTGCCCTGGCAAGGACCCTCATCCGTGAACCGAAATACCTGTTACTCGATGAACCATTGGCATCGCTCGATGTTTCCCTTCGCCAGGGATTGCGCAGCCTTTTGAAAGGGATAAATAACCAGGGGCAGACCATCATCCATGTTACGCATGATTACGAAGAAGCGCTGGTACTGGCTAATAAAATCGCTGTTATAAACCAGGGAAAGATCATCCAGTTAGGACCGGCCGATGAAGTTTTTCACCAGCCGGGATCAGAATTCGTAGCGCGTTTCACCGGGGTGAAAAATTACTTTGCAGCCCGCCTGTATCGCGAAATGGACAGGCAGTACGGTGAGCTGGAAAATGGCCAGGTACTGCGGCTGAATACCGAAGAGCCGGAAGGAAAAGGCTATATCATCCTGCGTGGCGAAGACATTTTTATCTCCCTTGAAAATCTCCCCACCAGTGCAACCAACCAGATGAAAGGGCAGATCCTTGAAATAAGCCCGTCTCCTTTTGGTTTCGAAGTTTTGGTAGATACGGGGACACGCTTTTATGCCAGGATAACCCGGGAATCATTACAAAAACTGGCTTTGCGTGAAGGTAAAGAAGTCTGGATCAGCTTTAAGGCCGCAAATGTTAAATTTGTGAGGGTATGATTGAGTTGGACAATTGCCCAACTGTCCAACTGCTAACTGTCCAATTATAATTTAGCGCCAAGCGTCAGCAACACGCTATGGTTCCTGGTGATGTTGGCTACAGATTCTGCATTTGTATAAAAGTAGTATTTATCTTTCATGTTACAATAAGCATAGGCCAGGTCCATAAAGAACCATCCTTCTTTGAGACCGATGCCGCCGGAGAAACCAAAGCGACTCCCGTCGTTCAGGTTTTGATCCTGGTAAGGTGAAGTGAAATACTTGCCCCCTGCCCTGAAGCTGAAGATATTGTACCGCCATTCCGTACCGACACGGATTTGATGTGAACCGGCATAGCTGTTCCGGATAGAACTGTTTTCATCGTTGAAACTAAAATCCGATGCATGGAAACGGGCAGAAGCATAATCGGCATATTCATAGTCAGCACTGACCAGTCCTATATTGCTGATGATGAAAGCCAGGTTTCCCTGCACCCTGAAAGGGGTTTGCAAAGCATAATTATAGCTTCCGGAAGGAGAACTTTCTACATATTTTGTATTCCCGTTATTGTCTGGTGTATAAAACTCTGATATCATAGTCACCTGCCAGTAATCTTTCATATTGCTGAACCATGAAGGAGTGTGGAATGCCGCGCCGAACCGGAACCAGTCGGTTGGCCGGTAGATGAAGCCCAGCTTGAAATTGAATCCGCTGCCGCGTGTTTCCAGGTCTTCTATCCGGTTAAAATATTTCAGGTCACTGTTTTCAATGTTACTTTCCTTATAGACTGATGATTCGTAATACCGGATAAACGGGATACCGAGCGTCATGCCCAGGTAAAGCCGGTCTTTAATATTAGCTCCTAAACTGAATACATATTCATTCATGGATCCCCTGGTATCGATCGATTTAGTTTGCAACTTGCTTCCTACAGGTATTGGGGAAATATATTGATTGTCTGTATTCGGATTGGCCAGATCAAGCAGATAAGACCACCAGGCTAAGTTAAGATCGAAGGCATAATCCCCGTTGGGATCTTGTTCGATTTGCAGGAAATTCGTTCCGTTAGCAGCCTGAACATAGGTATCGAGCAGTGAGTTGTTGGTATTTGTGCCAGTCATCTCATACCGGTGATTAAAATCGTTCAGCCGGTTAAGACCTGTGGCAAAAGTAACACCACTGCCCCCTGATTTTCTTTTTGAAGCCATCACAAAGCCAATGTTACCGAGGTAGAAGTTTGACCGCTGGCCGGATGCCCAGGTACCTTTATAAGTTGATTCTACATTTCCGAGATGAACAGCCGGAGTGATGATAAATTCAGAGGATTTGTAGAGGCCCAGTCCGGCCGGGTTAGTGCTGGCGGTGGTGAAGTCGGCGCCAAGTGCGCCAAAGGCACCGCTAAGTCCCATATAGCGGGCTGTTCCGCCGATATCGATCCGTGAATACCGCAATGCATCTGTTGAAGTTTGAGATAGCGCTGGATAGGCGGCTGTCAGAATGATAGCCGAAATGATCAGTATCTTTTTCATGATTGAGATATGTTAGGTTTACCTTCTTCCACCACGTGAGCCACCGCCGCTGCTGCTTCCACCGCTGTTTCCGCCGCTGCTGTTTCCGCCGCTGCTGTTTCCGCCGCCGCTATAACTACCGGACCTGGATGAACCACTGGATCCGGAGGAAGGTGAACTATATGATTTTGAAGGGGCAGAATAACTGCGGCTTCCGGAGCTGGAAGGAGCAGTATATGTGTTTTTGGAACTCGGCCTGGACGGAGTGGAATATTTCTGTGAAGGAGTAGCAGAATTATATTTACTGCTGCTTCCGCTTTCCCTTGTTGACGGGCTGGTAACTGCAGTGGACTTTCTTTCCGGCGTTGTTGAGTAAACCTTCCGGGTATTTTGCCCTTCCTGCCAGGAGAATGTGCGGGTATCACGGGTGCCGGGACTGATATATTCCTGTTTCGAGGGGGTAGTCCGTGCATTGGGTGAAGTATAGGTCTTAGGTTTCTCATAAATCATATCCGGCTGTACCTTTCTGCTGGGTGATAAGGTTGTGGTCTTATCAACTTTTGTATTACTGCCTGTTGGACGTTCAGAGCGGGCAGACTCTGCAGGCTTGCTGTAAGAGGGCTGGCCGGCTGTCACGGAAGTTTTGGTCGCTGTTCCCTCTGTCCTGGTGCCACGGGCACCCTGGTCGAACGACTGGATATTGTTATTATCGCCGGTGCGATCGCTGCGTGATAGGCTCCCAGTACTGTTGCTGCCATCTGAAGCGCCTGAACGGCTGCCTCTTGGACCATAATAATTTCCGTATGGGTCAGGTTCAGGGTCAGGATATGGGTAATAGCCACCACCTCCGTAGTAACCATCCCAGTAACCGTTCCAATAACCGTTGTTATAACCGGCCCAGTAAGAACCGCCTCCGTAGCCGGAATATCCGTAGCCCCATCCGCCGTAGTAAGGATAGTACCATGGATCATAATATCCCCAATATGGACTATAGGAATAATAGGGATATCCCATACCATAATATCCTCCCCAGCCATAACCCATGCCGAAGCCAAGCGACAGGCCGGATCCGCAGCATCCGTAACCGCTATAAATATTGCTGCCCATAGCGTAAGGGTCACCGTTGTAATAATAGTTATCGGTGTAATAATTATCGTAATAATCGAAGCCCGGGTTATCGCTATGGAATCTTTTAACCCGTGAGGAATATTCGTAATCATAATATTCGTCAGAATCAAATTCCCCTTCGGCATATTCCGGAGAATAATAATCTCCTTCATAGGCTGTGGTTGATTCGACCGGTTGTGACTGAACCGTTACATCCTGTGCGACAACGTTCCTGGCCGGCTTATTGGACGAAGAATACACTTCGTCGTAAGGAGCGGATGCATCATATGTCGATGAGCATGATGCAAGGAACAAACTGAAGATAACGGTTAAAATGGCTAAGGTTTTCATGGTTTTTTCCTCCTGTGATTTTATTGCCCTGTGGGAACTGAGATTCTTCATTATTGATTAATTTTGTGCTTTATTTCATCCGTAAAAAAGCAAATACTATACCAAAATCAAAAATGGCTAAAGATTTTTCAACCCGGGAGGAAAATTACGCGCAGTGGTACAATGATCTGGTGATTAAAGCAGACCTGGCCGAGAACTCGGCGGTGCGTGGATGTATGATCATAAAGCCTTATGGCTACGCGATCTGGGAGATGATGCAGGCATCACTCGACAAGATGTTTAAAGATGCAGGACATGTTAATGCATACTTTCCGCTTTTTATCCCAAAATCTTTTTTCAGCAAAGAAGCATCTCATGTGGAAGGCTTTGCAAAAGAATGTGCAGTAGTTACCCATTACAGGCTGAAGAGTTCCCCTGATGGGAAAAGCGTTATCGTGGATGAAGACGCAAAACTGGAAGAAGAGCTGGTCATCAGGCCCACTTCGGAAACGATTATCTGGGATGCGTACCGCAACTGGATACAATCATACCGTGATCTTCCAATCCTTATTAATCAATGGGCCAATGTGGTACGCTGGGAAATGCGGACCCGTCTTTTCCTGCGTACTACAGAATTTCTATGGCAGGAAGGGCACACTGCCCATGCCACCGAGCAGGAAGCGGTTGATGAAGCTAAGATAATCCTCGACATTTATACCCGCTTTGCTGAAGACTGGATGGCTATGCCCGTACTCAGAGGGGTAAAATCTCCTAATGAACGGTTTGCCGGAGCGTTGGAAACTTATTGCATCGAAGGATTAATGCAGGATGGCAAAGCTTTGCAGGCAGGCACCTCTCACTTTCTCGGCCAGAACTTCGCAAAAGCGTTTGACGTTAAATTTTTAAGCGAAGAAAACAAACTGGAACATGTCTGGGCAACTTCCTGGGGTGTTTCTACCCGCCTGATCGGCGCCCTCATCATGACCCATTCAGATGATCATGGCCTTGTCCTGCCTCCAAAACTGGCCCCTCACCAGGTCGTCATCATTCCTATTTATAAGAATATGGAACAACTGACCCGGATAACCGAACGTGCCGGACTCATTAAAAAAGAGCTGGAGGCAAAAGGGATCAGGGTAAAATACGATGGGCGCGACACCCAGAAACCGGGCTGGAAATTTAATGAATATGAATTTAAAGGTGTTCCTGTAAGGATAGCCATTGGTCCCCGCGACCTCGAAAACAACACCGTGGAGGTGGCTCGTCGTGATACATTGGAGAAGGAAGTCCTGCAGGCCGTCCACCTGGATACCAAGATCGAGCACCTGCTGGAACAGATCCAGAAAAATCTTTACCAGAAGGCCTATTCATTCCGGGAAAATAATACTTTCCAGGTTGATTCATGGGAGGAGTTTTTAGAGAAGATCGAAGAAGGCGGTTTTCTCCTGGCTCACTGGGACGGCACCTCCGAAACCGAAGAACGGATCAAGGATGAAACAAAGGCCACCATCCGCACCATTCCGCTCGATGGCCCGATCGAAAAAGGCAAATGCGTTTATAGCGGAAAACCCTCGCAGCGGAGGGTTGTGTTTGCAAGAGCTTACTAGTTTTGAATTCTGAGTTCCGAATTAAAAGTTCTTGCTGCCTACTGTCAACTGCCAACTTCTAATTTCCAAACCCCATACTACCCAGCGGGAAAGTAATCGTAACTTTCAGCGCAATATTGTCCTTGAACATAGGATAGCTGTAAGGCCCCCAGCGGTAATAGGCACCAACACCAAGTGAATAAATCCTCAGGTTTAAAAGGTTATTGATCAGAAAACCACTTTCGTAAAATCCCTGTTCAAGGGTTTTGTAATTGATTTTGAGATGGTTTTCATTATACCTGAGCCATCCGAAAGTTACATTGGTGGATATGAGAAATTCAGGCTGGAATTTCTCCCACCTTTTTAATAGTTTACCGAAATTATGCGTGAAATATAATGCCACATAGCGATCACTGAGGAATTCGTTCATCTTCATTGTGGCAAAACTGTAAGGGGCGAAGATGGTGAAAAAGCGGTAACTGCCGTTGCCATTATAAAGGTCTGTTGCCGGAAGAGCCCGGTCGATAAACCCTCCTTTCAGCATTAAACTGGTTTTTCCAAGATACTTCGTGTAAAACGACTTTTCAATCTTCAGATCGATGCGATTATAAGCATATTCACCGTCAAACAATCCATCAATCCCATGGGTATATTCGATCCAAAGCACTGGATATTTTGTACCTAAAGACATCCGTACCCGCTTGGTCACGATAAACTTTTCCCGGAAGGCAAACCGGAAACCTGCACTGATTTCGGTAAACCTGAATTCATCCTGGGTAACGATGGGGCCATCCTGGGCCAGGACGTAGCGGTAACCATCGGAGGCTTCTTTGGTTATCACTTTAAACCCTAATCCGAATTTAAAATCACGAAACAGCCTGAAACCAAGCGTTGTTGAAAGGTTTTGGGTAGGGTTCATCCGTTGGATCAGGAAAATACGCCAGTTTTCCCCGGTCAGGAAATTTTCATTGTCATCGAAAAAATGAACACCGCCGGTTTCCTGCAAATCGAAGCTGTATTTTGCTCCCCAGGTAACTTCATTCCTTCGGTTCAGCACGGTACTAACATCGCCCCCGTACTTGGCCGACTTGTCACCAAACCCGTATCCCCAGTAACCACCGACCTTAAACTTACGGGAAAGCTTGTCATTGGTGTGAATGCCCAACCCCAGGTAAAGCCCCTGGTAAGGATTGTATTTTATGATCCGGTCCAGGTCGATGTCAATAAACTTAAAGGGGACCCTGCCACTCATCAGGGTTTCGAAACTGTTGGCGATCTTGTCGAAATTAGCTTCCCGCCCGATACTATCCAGGAAGAAATAAGTGCGCTGGTCACGTACCGACAAAGTATCTAGCCTGTAGGAATTCCAGAAGGAGCCGGGTTTTTCATGAGATGCCGGGTCAACATCCACGCCCAGCGTGGCAAATTGCCGCCTGACCAGTTCGGGGTTGATGACAATATCGCGGATGTAACTTTTTCCGATCCCGACCAGTCTTGCCGTGACATCACCGGCCTTTACCACCATTCCAGGTAAAATTATATCGGTATTAAGCTGAACCGGGAACCATTGTTCGTCATTGATATACTCATACTTCTGCTGGATCTTGATACTGAGACTCTCGGCCCGGGCAGGGCGTGCGATGGCATTCTGGATGGCCCATTTGTTGGAATTTATATACAGCACGCCTTCCAGCCCGTCGAAATTAGTATTTGGTTTGGGACGGTAAGAAATGATAAAGACGGTATCCAGCCTTTCGGTATACAGCGTATCTTCCAGGATAAAAATATACCTGGTCTTGCTACCGTTGCTGATCGGGTTGATATAGCTTTTGTCGAGGATCTGGAAAAATTCACGGTAAAAAGAGGTCGACTGTACCTGTGAAACCAGGAAAACAAAGATAGGGTCCTGAAAACCCGATATCCGGTTGGCTTTGACATTCTCATAGTTCCGGTCCGGCGCCATGAACTTCCTTTCGACCACCGTTTCCATGATAGCGATATCCTGTTGACTGAAAAAATCCTTCAATTTTGTCATGGAAGAATCGGAGATTGTTGTGTCAGCGATGACGACAGCACTGGTGTCCGGCTGAAATGCAGCCGTATCAAGCCTGGCCGTGAATATGGTTTTTTCATAGGAAGTGTAAGAAAAGGTTTTGAGCTTTTCCGGATCATTCTGATAACGGTTGGCCATTACACTGTCGATGATCCGGTGGGCAGGATTGATGGTCGGCAGGATGATCACTTCATTGAGATCGAAGGTCTTGCGCTGCAGGCTTATGACGAGATTCTCCTTTTTGTTTCCCGGGATCGTGAAGTTAAAGGGATAATATCCAACATAGGTCAACTGGATGGTTTTGATGGGGTGGCCGGAACGCAGGGAGAATTTTCCGTCAATATCGGTAGAAACGCCGGTCCTGGTCCCTGGTTGGATAATATTGACGAATGCCAGTGGCTCTTTTGTTTCAGCATCGAAGACTTTACCGGAGATCGTATAAGATTGCTGAGCCTTAAGATTTAGGCTGATAAAAGCGAGAAAAAGGATGAGAAGAATAAACTTTCCGGATTGAGAAATCATCCAGCAAAATTAGGAAAATCTTCAAACCGAAAAGTAAGATTGAAGCTCTCTAAGTGTATTTTCGCTTGTTTTAAGATCTTTGACAATGATCCCTTTTTCGAGGATAGCAATACGGTTACAAACCTCTGTTACGTGGTTGAGGTCATGGCTTGAGATCAGCATGGTGGTTTGTTTTTCCTTTGTCAACTTGTTGAGCATATTGATAAGGCGGATCTGTGAAGAAGGATCCAGGCTGTTGAAAGGCTCATCGAGAATGATCACTTCGGGTTCCGCCATCAGGGCCGCGGCAACGCCGATCTTTTGCTGGTTCCCTTTTGAAAGGTCGCGGATGAACTTTTTCCTGCCCAGCACTTCTTCATTAAAAAAATCTTCCATGGATGATAAGAAAGATTTTAAATCTTCCGCCGACATGCCATGTATCCTGCCGTTAAACTCGAAATACTCCTCCGGGGTGAGAAAATCAATGAGGAAATTCCTGTCGAGATAAGAACCGGTGTAATATTTCCAGCTTTCTGATTTAGAAACATTGTTCTCTTTCGACAACACATATCCTGTCTGCGGACGTATCAAATCGAGGATCAACCGGAATAAGGTTGTTTTTCCCGCTCCGTTATTTCCGACCAAACCGAAACTTTCGCCTTTTCCTATAAAAAGTTCCTTTATATCCAGCACCGTAGCACCGCTATAAACTTTACTAAGGTTATTAATTGTGAGCATCCTTGAAAATTAAAAATTCACCGTTTCACCGTTTCACTTTTTCACTTTTTCACTTTTTCACTTTTTCACTTTTTCACCCACCTTCTCTGAATCCATCAGCCATAATATATTTTCTTTTATAAAAATTTCTTTCGATCGCTTTGACCCAGTATTTCCTGGTCAGCAATCCTATGATACCGATAAAGCCAATCGCAGCCAGGCCTGCATAGCGGTAACCCATCAGCCCGAAAGGGGCATAGATCAGGATAGGCAGGACAAAGGCCGGGAGCAGTACCAGCCAGTTAGCAGCCCCAACTCCTTGGTAATTAAAGCTTGAGCCCTTGCTGAGGTCCATTCTTTTCTTGTTATAAGTCGCCATATATATGAGCACATAAGAAATAAATCCCAGGTTAAAAAGATAAGTGACAAAATTGATCAGCAGGATTTCCAGGTCGAAGAATAAGTAGGGGATAGTTATGATGAAGCATATCGTTGAGATAAGCATGCCGATGGATAATTTGGCTTTGATGTACATGTCCATATCCACCCTGCTGGTCAGGATGCCGTCGAAATGATTGCTCTCGTAGCCAAATGCGTAGTTCAGGTAATTCATTGTCATCCCGCCGGTCATGAAGGTGCCGACAAAGATGAGCCAGCCGATTTCATTATGATACTGCGGCATCGGATAAAACATAAAGCCATAAAGTATAAAAATCGGGAACATATACAGCATAGTCCGAGTTCGTTTGTGCCTCCACCAGAGCTTCATGTCGAGCATCACCAGGTCGCCGGTAAGGCCGAGGGAAGTCAGGTATTTGATCCGTGGGATATCCTGGACATGGTAGGATTTTCTTTTGATGATCTCCTCGGGGTACAGCTTGCTTTTTAGCAGGAAGAAGTTAAGACTGTAAGAAGATAAGACTAGTAAGACAGGAAGAGCTGTAAGGACAGGGTACTTCAGCAAGGCAGCAAAGAACGCTGAAGAAACTGCGGTTAGTTTAATAAAACCAAAATGATCTATCACGGCGAGGGCGATCAGGACAACACCGGCCAGCAAGGTGATCAGCGGCTTCGACACGAGTTGCCTCTTGAGGTAGGTGGCCAGGAAATTATTGTTGAAAATCAGGAAGATGACTGCGATAACCCAGGCCACGGTTGACAGGCTGCTGTAGGCCGGCGCAAGAGATCGAAGGGCGAAAGGTATGAAAACCAGCAGGGGCAGGAAATTTAATGGGTGGAAAACAGATTTGGAAATAACAAAATGCACCATCGTTCTTTTCCTGATGGGCAGGTGAAGGTAGGATTCGATGGCGAAAGTCGGCAAAGACTGCATCAGGTATCGGACAAGCACGTCAAATCCAAGGTAATATATGATAATACCATTAAAAATGATGATCGGGTCATCGTCGGGAAATATTTTCCTGAGGATCGGATCGATGAGGATCCCGAGCATCAGCAGGTACAGCATCATCAGTAAAAGAAAAAAACCGATGAAGATGTTGGTGGCAAGATTGCGTTGCCAGATCGACGACCGGGTATTTTCTTTCCATTGTTGTTCAAGAAAAATTTTAAAAAGCATGATTGGAAGAATTAACGTTACGCAAAGGAAGCAAATTCCATGTTTAAATCCGCAAAAAACTGACTAAAAGTAAAAATCGGTTAATTTTATCGGTGAATATAATTCTTTATCAATGAAAGATAACCAGATGGACATGATCGCCAAAACTTTTGAGGGGCTTGAAGAAATCCTGGCAAAGGAATTGAGTGACCTGGGTGCTGAAGACATCGGCCTTTTAAAAAGAGGTATCGAATTTAAGGGTGATAAAAAGTTATTGTACATGGCAAATTACAATTGCCGGACAGCTCTGAGGATTCTTGTTCCCGTGGCACGCTTCAGGGCGGCTGATGAAATCATGCTTTATGACGGCGTGCGGAGTATCCCATGGGAAAAATATCTCGATTTTTCGGGGAAGTTTGCGATCGACAGTGTTATCAGCTATTCCCCTTTTACCCATTCCGGTTTTGTATCCCTTAAGGCGAAAGATGCGATCGTCGATCGTTTTCGCGACCGTTTCGGTAAAAGGCCTGATGTCGATACAGTGGATCCTGATCTCAGGATCAATGTCCATCTGTTCAAGGAGCAATGTACAGTTTCCATCGACAGTTCCGGTTCGTCATTGCACCTGAGGGGTTACCGGAAAGCTTCGACCGAAGCACCGCTTAATGAGGTCCTGGCAGCCGGTTTGTTATTACTGAGCGGCTGGGACCGTAAAACCCCCTTCGTCGACCCGATGTGCGGTTCAGGTACATTGCTTATTGAAGCGGCATTGCTGGCTGGAAAAGTGCCCTCGGGATACTACAGGCCACTGTTTGGTTTTGAGAAATGGAAGGATTTCGACAGCAAACTTTGGGATATCGTGAAACGGGAATGTGAAGAAGAAATAGTGGAGCCAGGGGTACCTTTACGTGGTTATGACAGGGATGAAAAGGCCGTTCAGGCCTGTCTGACCAATATTGAACAAGCAGGCGTGGGAAAGTTCGTCCAGGTTGAAAAAGCCGATTTTGAAACAGGACTCCCACCATACCCACGAGGTTTCTTGCTAACCAATCCGCCTTACGGTGAACGGATAAAAGTCGATGACATCAAGAAGTTTTACCAGGATTTAGGCGACGTGCTGAAAAAAAACTATGCGGGTTACACAGCCTGGCTGCTTGGATCGGACCTTGAAGCCTTGAAATTCATAGGGCTCAGGCCCAGTCGGAAGATCAGGGTCATGAACGGGCCGCTGGAATGCCGGCTGGTCAAATTCGATCTTTATGAAGGGAAAAAGTATGAGGGAGTAGGACGGTAAGACGGTAAGACGGTAGGACGGTAGGACGGTAAGACGATAGGCATTAACTATGCTTCAATGATTTCGCCGTAGGCGATATAGTTTTGGTGTGCCGGGCATGTAGTAAATCTCAATGGTGCGGGGGTAAACGCCTCCAAGTCCAAAAAGAGCCGTAATGGCCGGAATCTTATAGCCGAAAGCAAGGGTGTCCCGGGCGACCGGGAATCCGA